>JBKKAS010000273.1:0-10012 GCA_046714595.1 Pyrinomonadaceae bacterium
GCCCGAGGTCGATGCGTTCATAGGTACGTCTCAGGTTAACGAGATACTCAAAGCTGCGGACGACAGATTCGACGCAACCGAACTTACGCTCGCTCCTATCGGCAACAAGACCGCGACATATCTTTACGATTTCGACACACCGCGTCACCGCGCGACTGACTCACATACTGCGTTCATAAAAATAGCCGAAGGATGCGACAGGCCTTGCGCGTTTTGCTCGATCCCGGGGATGCGAGGCTCGTTCCGCTCGCGACGTTTCGGATCGATCATCGAAGAGGCGAGGAATCTAGCGAAGCAAGGCGTTAAGGAACTTGTGTTGATCGCACAGGATTCGTCGCGATACGGCGAAGACCTTGGCGAAGTGGATGCACTCGCGGCGTTGATCCGTGCGCTTGGTGAGATCGACGACATCGAATGGGTCCGTGTGATGTACGCCTATCCCACACACATCTCAGATGCGTTTCTTTCTGCCCTGGCGGAGACGCCCAAGGCCGTCAAGTATCTCGACATGCCGCTGCAGCACGCGTCGCGAAATATCCTGAAGCTAATGAAGCGAGGTGGAAATCGCGAGTCGCTTGAAAAACTGATTCGACGCGTTCGTGAAAAAGTTCCCGGTATCGCGATCCGCACAACTTTCATCACAGGTTTTCCGGGCGAGACGGACGAGGATTTCGAAGAGCTGATGATGTTCGTTCGAAACTGTCGTTTCGATAATCTGGGTGTATTCACTTACTCGGACGAAGAAGGTACTCCGGCATTCGATCTGCCGAACAAAGTCGATGGAAAAATTGCAAAGCAACGACGTAATCGTCTGATGAAAGAACAGGCGAAGATCAGTAAAGCGATGAACAGGGCAAAGGTTGGTCGAACCTACAAGGTTCTTTTCGAAGGGCTGTCGCAAGAATCTGATCTGCTGTTTCAGGGCCGTCTTGAGGGACAGGCCCAGGAGATCGACGGGCACGTTTTGATCAACGATATGCCCGACGATCTGGAGCCTCAGGTAGGGGCGGTTTATGACCTTGAGATCACCGAAGCATTTGATTACGATTTAGTCGGCCGCATCACCACACAGCGTTCGGCAACCCCAATACAAATTGGAGAAGTGACATTATGAAATATACCCATGCATTACTTTTTGTTCTCGCACTCTTTCTCACCTCGTCGGCATACGGGCAGAAATATCTGCAAAAGACGTATAAGGAGTGGACCGTCGAGGAGACGCACAAGGTTTTGTCTGATTCACCCTGGGCAAATCAATATCAGTCGGAACGAGGATTGGTCGCCGCCGAGCAGCAGCAACAGGCCCGTGACCGCGCCGACAACATTATCTCCGGCTCGAACCGCGGAAACCAAGGTCGGGGAGCCGTACCGGTCCCGATCATTATTCGACTTCATTCTGCAATGCCAGTTCGCCAGGCACTGGTCCGCCAGCAACAGATCGCGGCCAAGTACGAGAAGATGTCGGCGGACGACCAAAAGAAGTTCGACGACTCGACGGCGAAGTTTCTTGAGTGTGCGATTTGTAAGGGGTACTACGTCGTGACGCTGACGAAATGGCGCGACACTTCGGACTTCGTAAGCGATGGGATCTTTCAAGCGCTTACCCTGGAGGACCTGAAGGGGAAAGTCTGGTTGGTGAATGACAAGGATCAGAAACTGGAGCTGGCCGAGTTTACGCCGCCAAAGAAAGCTACCGACTCGGCAGTCTTTTTCTTCAAGCGGCCCGCCGCAGACGCAGCGGCCTTTATCGCTCCAGCTGATAAACGCCTTCAATTTATGTTTGCCAACGAGTTACGTGACAATAAGAATGCGTACAGCAATCTGATACCCCGGTCGTTCGAGTTTAAGGTGGCCAGGATGTTGTCGTCTGACGGCAAGGTGGAGTTTTAATTCTGCTGTATTATTCAGTCCATTGGCCAGCCGTTCAGAGGCAGATATTTTGCCGTAATCTTCGGAAGCAGAGTGGACGAGTCGTTTACTTCACCCCGGGCCGAGCCAATATAACGACCATAAGCGCAATAAGCGCGGGTAGAGCTTGGGATAAGAGAATCGAAGTTTTCGCCGTGAATCCTCCAAACACTCCGGCCGCCACAACGCAGGCGAGAAAGAAAAGCTTGAGTTCCCGGCGGTCGGAAACCAAGCCCCACAATAATCCAGCGGCGAGAAAGCCGTTGTAAAGTCCCTGGTTTGCCGCAAGGACGGCAGAGGCGGATGAGACCTCCGGCGTCATTCCAAAAATCCTTTGGCCAAACGGGTGATCCCAAAAGAACATCTCGAGAACAAGGATCCCGATGTGTTCGAGGGCAATGAGAAAAAGAAGAATACGGCCGGCGAGCTTCATTTGTGGTCAACCTTTCACCAAAGATAATCCTGGACAGCGATCTCTCATAAGTCGGTTTGCCATCACGCTTCTTTGTCCGTTCGTCACTTTTTGGAAACCGGTTCGGCCATTGTACGATATAAACAAATCGTATGTCGCCACCGCCGGTCTTTCGGCTGCCATGTTTTGTATATCGGAAAGACCCGGACATCTTCGGGCGTGCTGCCTAATAAATAAATGAAACGATTGAATACAAGAACGATTGTTGCTCTCTGTCTGCTTTACCTGTTGATGGTCCCGAATATGACGTTCGGACAGGCCAACGACATTAATACGCGAATCCGGAAAGAGGGGATGGAGAACTCGAAAATAATGCGAACCATGCATTACCTTGCGGACGTTTACGGCCCGCGATTGACGGGTTCACCGAGTCACAAGTCGGCCGCCGAGTGGGCGGCAAAAGAAATGACATCGTGGGGATTCTCGAACGCGGCCCTCGAGCCGTGGGACTTCGGTAGCCCCGGTTGGGTCAGTGACCGCGCTTCAGGATTCATTACATCGCCGACGCTAGACTCGCTTGTCTTCGAGGTCCTGGCGTGGACACCGGGAACGGAAAAACCGGTCACGGCTCGGGCATTCCACGTGCTGATTCCGGACCGGCCCACGCAAGAGGATCTGACCGCGTATTTCAATAGAATTCGCGAGCAGGTCAAGGGGAAGATCGTGCTCGTCGGTCGAGCGGCCTCGATACCCGTAAATTTTAATCCCCCGCCTAAACGTATCGAGCCGAGCGTCACCCCGACGCCGTCACCGACGCCAACACCATCGGTCCAACCGACGCCGACGCCTAAGCCGGGTCAGTTGAACTTCGGCCAAATTGGAACCCAGTTGAACGACTTTCTGATCGCGAGCGGCGTGCCTGTTCGCATCAACGATGCCGGTCGAGCGCACGGCCAGATACGCGCATTTGGAAACGAAAAAGCCGATCCTAAAACTACTCTTCCGACCGTCATCTTGCGCAACGAAGATTTTGGACGGATCACTCGGCTGCTGGCGGACGGGACGCCGGTGACCCTCGAATTCGATATCCGCAACCGATACTTTCCGGAAGGGGCGACTTCGTACAATGTCGTCGGTGAGATTCCCGGCTCGGATAAAAAAGAAGAGGTCGTCATGCTTGGCGGTCATCTCGACTCGTGGCATTCGGCCACCGGTGCGACGGATAATGCGATTGGCTGCGCGGTAATGATGGAAGCCGCCAGGATCCTCCAGGCGATCGGCGTTAAGCCGCGGCGGACGATCCGTGTTGCGCTGTGGAGCGGAGAGGAGCAAGGTCTGCTCGGTTCGCAGGCGTATGTCAAGAAACATTTCGGTTCTGCCGAGGCGCCGACGGCGAGTTACAACAAGTTCGCCGGCTATTTCAACATAGATATGGGTACGGGCCAGGCTCGGAGGTTCGCCGTGTTCGGTCCGCCGGAGGCCGCCGACATTTTGAAGGGGATCGGCGAGCCGTTCACCGACTTGGGATTCATTGGATCGACGGCGAGCCGGAGTCGAGGTCTTGGCGGGTCGGACCACACATCATTCAACCAGGCCGGGCTCCCCGGCATTAGTGTGCAGCAGGATCCGATCGAGTACTTCACGCACACCTGGCACACCAATCTCGATACGTACGAAAGGATCATCGAGGATGACGTTAAGAAGTCAGCAATCATCGTTGCAGCCGCTGTCTACCAACTGGCAATGCGCGACGATATGCTTCCGAAATTCAAGGCCGGCGAGATGCCGCCCCTTCCGCCGCCGACGGGGAACTAGAGACAAGAGACAAGAGACAAGAGAGTGACATATCATCTCCCGTCTCCCGTCTCCCGTCTCCCGTTCAACGAGACTCGTTCACGAACAACTTATACGACGGGCAAATGTCGGCGAGGACGCATTCGGTACATTTCGGCTTTCTGGCTTGGCAGATCTGTCGGCCGTGAAAGATCAGCCAATGTGAAAACATGACCCAGTATTTTTTGGGCACCAATGCCTGAAGATCGAGTTCGATCTTTTCAGGCGTTTTTTCTTTCGTCAGGCCGAGCCGTTGCGATAGTCGTGAGACGTGCGTGTCGACGACCACTCCCGACTCGATGCCAAACGCGTTTCCCAGCACAACATTCGCAGTCTTGCGGGCGACGCCGGCGAGGGTGAGGATCTCGCCCATCGTTTGTGGAACCTCGCCGCCAAACTCGTCCAGGATCCTGCGGCTGGCAGCGCGAATGTTCCTGGCCTTGTTTCGAAAGAAGCCCGTCGAGTGGATGTCCCGCTCCAGCTCTTCCTGCGGTACATCGGCGAAATCGAGTGGGCCGCGATACTTGCGGAACAATGTTGCAGTTACGATATTCACGCGCTCGTCGGTGCATTGTGCTGAAAGGATCGTCGCGATCAGTAGCTCGAAGGCGTTTGTGTGAATAAGCGCGCAGTGCGCCGAGGGGTAGGCTTTCCTCAAACGATCGATTATCTCGGCCGTGCGAGCTTTCTTATCGCGGATCATTCGGTTCAGCCTAAAAAAGAAGCCTTGAAAATGCAAATTCGTAAACGTTTAGATAGAATTAGCCACAGAGCACACAGAGTTTTATGCTCTCGATTCCCTGGGAGCATGCACCGTTCCGAATGCAAGCGTGATTTCCTGACTTGATCTCTGTGCCTCTGTGGCAATGATTATTGATGAGAGTTCCTTTACTCGACCTTGCCGAACAAAACGATGCGTTACGTCCTGAGATCGAATCCGCGCTCGGTCGCGTACTCGATACGAATGCGTTCATTCTCGGTGGAGAGGTCAAGGCTCTGGAAGACGAGCTGGCACAGTATTGCGGAACTAAGTACGCGATAGCGTGTGCGTCCGGCAGCGACGCACTGCTGCTGGCGTTGATGGCTGTCGGCGTCAAGGCCGGCGATGAGGTTATCACGACGCCGTACAGTTTTTTTGCGACAGTAAGCGCTGTTACTCGGCTCGGAGCAAAGCCGGTCTTTGTAGATATAGATCCCGGGACGTTCAACCTCGATATATCGCAGGTAGAAAGCGCGATAACGGAAAAGACAAAAGCGATCCAGCCTGTTCATCTCTATGGCCAGTGCGCCTCTATGAAAGAGCTGAACGAGATCGCCGGCCGGCATGGTATCCCGGTCGTAGAGGATGCGGCCCAGGCGATCGGAGCCGAAGAGAACGGAATTCGTTCGGGGGCGATGAGCGAGGTCGGCTGCTTTAGCTTCTACCCTTCGAAAAACCTCGGAGGCATGGGCGACGGCGGCTTCATGACAACCGATGACGAAGGGCTGGCCCGCGAACTGTTTGCACTTCGCGTGCACGGTTCGGAAGAGCGTTACTACCATAAATGGATCGGGTTGAATTCGAGGCTCGACGGATTTCAAGGCGCAATTCTGCGTGTCAAACTGCCGCACCTTGATACGTGGTCGAATAGAAGGAAAGAAAACGCCGATACTTATCGCAGGCTTTTCATTGACGCCGGTTTGGCCGAGCAGATCGAGTTGCCGGTCGAGAGGAAAAACTGTCGTCATACTTACAATCAGTTCGTAGTTCGTGTTCCGGGAAAGCGGGACGACCTCAGAAAGTTTCTCGCCGCGAATGATGTCGGAACGGATATCTATTACCCGGTCCCGCTGCATTTGCAGGAGTGTTTTGAATATCTCGGGTATCGAGAGGGCGATTTCCCTGAGTCCGAGCGTGCTGCTCGAGACTCGCTCGCGTTGCCGATATACCCGGAGCTTCTGCCCGAGCAGCAGGAGTATGTTGTCAAAAAGATCGGAGAATTTTTGGAAGCGTGAGCCAACCGTTAATTATTTTTGATTCGAAGAGCTTGATTGGGCGCCTGGTGCTGCTTGCGGCGATCGCGTGCGTGCTTGTCTTCGCGTGGTTTTCAATTCGATGGCAGCTTGGCGATATGCTTGCCGAACTTACGTCGCCAAGTCAGCCTAACGCACGGGAGATCGCCCAGCTCTCGATGGGGCTTGCGCCAAGAGATCCGGCGCCGATGTGGCTGGCGGCCAGTAAAGAAAAAGAGACCTTCTCGCCCGAAGGTTTGGAGAACTCTGTTCGAATGTTCGAAGAACTTGTGCGGCTTTCGCCTAACGATTTCCGGTGGTGGCTCGAACTCGGGCGCGCTTATGAACAGGCCGAACAAACCGAGAAGGCTGAACTGGCGTTTAAACGTGCGGTCGAGCTCGCGCCTTCCTACACGTTCCCGCACTGGCAATTCGGAAACTTCTATCTCCGGCAAAATCGCAGCGAGGAAGCATTCGCCGAGCTTCGGAAAACGACCGAGCGGAGCGTCGTCTATCGCGAACAGGTATTTTCGCTCGCCTGGGATTATTTCGATAAGGACCCGCAGAGGGTCGAAGCCCTTGCCGCCGACACCCCCGATGTTCGGGCAACGCTCTCATTGTTTTACGCCGCCCGCGGAAGCGCGGAGAATGCCTTGCGCATCTGGAACACTCTGAGCGATGACGAAAAGGCGAGCCACGTAGAGACGGCGAAGCGAATGGCTCGCGGATTATTTGAGAAGCAAAGGTTTCGCGAGTCGTTGGCGTTCTCGGTACAGACGGGGCTCGATCCGGAAGCTCAAATGGGAAACGTAACGAATGGCGGTTTTGAGAAATATATCGGTGGGCCCGAAGATAATATTTTCGGCTGGCGTGTTTATCGCGCCGAAGGGAAGTTAGACATACTGCCGGACTCGAGCGTGAAGTTCGAGGGCACGCGAAGCCTGCGAATTTCATTTAAGGGGTACGCGAAACCGGAGCTTCACAACGTCGTCCAATTCGTCGCGGTCGAACCTGGCGCGCGTTATCGACTTTCATTCATGCTGCGGACCGATAATCTTAGAAGCGGCGGTCCGCCGGTTCTTCAGGTCATCAGCGGCCGTCAGAACGTGGGGATCGCGGCGTCTGAGCCGTTCTCCGCCGGTTCGCAGGACTGGACACCGATCAGCTTGGAATTTACGGTGCCCGAAGATTTTGACGGCATCCACATGCGAACCGGCCGTGTTTCATGTGGCGACGAGTGTCCAATATCGGGCACTATCTGGTACGACGATTTTCGCTTGACCAAACTATGACATGGGCGAATAAGCTTGCGTTCGTTCTGCTCGTCGGGATCGTCTTGTTGACGACGATCGCCTACGGCACCGTTCATCAACCGATACTTGCGATCTTCTATTTGCTCGTCGGATTGCTTGTCGTCCTCTGGGCTTTGGACGGTTTTCTTAGCGGGGCGGTTCGGATCAGTCCTGGTCTTTTGCAGCTTCCGCTTCTTGCGGCCGCGATCTACGCGGCAGTACAGGTAATCCCTTTCGGAATGATGGCGGAGACCGCAGGGATCTCAGGAATACCTAGAACCATCTCCCTCAATCCGTTTGCGACACAGACCACGGCCATCCATTTCTTCGCCCTTTTTCTCCTTCTTGCCACGACTTGGGTGTTGCTTGATTCAGCTTCGCGCCTTCGCAAGCTAACAATGGTAATCACGGTGTTCGGTTTTATCTACGCCTTCTTCGCGATACTCCAATCCGTTCTCAGCCCGCTCAAGATATATGGATTATACGAGGCGGGTGCGCCCTTTGGTTCGTTCGTCAACCGGCATAACTTTGCCGCGTACATGGAAATGACAATCGCCTTGCCGCTCGGCCTGATCTTTACTGGTGCGATCGGCAAGGACAAACGACTGCTCTACGGAACCGCAGTTGCGCTCATGGGAGTCGCCTTGCTGCTCAGTGGATCGCGGGGCGGTCTGGTCGCGTTCGTGGCCGAGGTAATATTCCTGGTGATATTGACGACCGGAGCGAAAAGCAGATCAAAGCTTGGATTGAAACTCGCGCTGGCGGCATTGTTATTGATCGCTATCGTAGGTGGGGCGGTTTTTGTAGGCGGTGAAACGTCACTCACCCGAGTGGCCGAGACGGCCGCTACGGACGATCTGACGACGGGCCGCAGCAACATTTGGAACGTAACGCTCGGCGTGATCAAGGCGAATCTGCCGCTCGGGGCCGGGCTCGGAGCATTCGGCGTTGCGTACACACCGCACGACTCGATGAGCGGGCTTGAGCGCGTCGAGCAATCTCACAACGATTATCTACAGGTTCTCGCTGACGCCGGCGCGGTGGGCCTTATCATCGGTGTATTTTTCCTGGTGCAGATCTTCCTGCTGGGACGAGCGGCGATCTCGATCGACAACACATACCGGCGGGGCCTTGCCTTCGGCGCTCTTGCCGGGATCTTCGCCATTCTGGTTCACAGTATTTTCGATTTTGTGCTCCACACGACCGCGGTCTCCGTTTTGTTTCTCGTGCTGCTGTCACTCTTAGCGGCCAGCAGGGAATCGTATGACGACGATATCCAGGAGAACAAGAACGATCGATCGGTGAGACGTTCGTCGGGAAGCGTGGCCTCAATTTCTACTGGACGGCGCGGGTCCTCCCGCTGATTCGACGGGGTTTTGTTAGTTGAATTCGGCGGGCTCGACATGCGTCGGTACTCGTTGCGAACGGAGCGTGCTCAGAAGGTACCAGAGAATACCGTGGGAAACATACGCCACCGATAGGATCAGCAGGACATACCTCGAATAGAGCCACATCAGCATTCCAATAGCCGCGATGACCAGGACCATATAAAGGTTCCTGCGCCCGGTACCGACTGTTTTCATGCTCGAATAACGCAGCGTGCTTACCATCAATACTCCCAGCACCGCGATGAGTATCATTACGAGATAGGTGTAAAAACGCGCCAGGCCTTCGCCGTGCCAGCTGAGGGGCATCGGAGAAAAGTGAACGAACGAGGCTAGGAGGCCTGCGGCAGGCGGTATAGGCAGCCCGACGAAATTCTTCTTGTCGACCTTTGGCGTTCCCTCTTGCAACACTCTCGGCCTCGTCGCCTGAAGATTAAATCGCGCCAAACGGAACGTGCCGCACATTAGATACATGAACAACAGAAACACGCCAAGCGCGTGCTCCGAGCTGTGTTCGTTGAACGAAGCGCCGATAGCCCAGCTGTAGATCAACGCGATCGGTGCGATCCCGAACGTTAGAACGTCAGCGAGCGAATCGAACTGAACGCCGATCTCGGTCGCGGTTCTCGTCATGCGAGCAACGCGGCCGTCGAGGGTGTCGAAGAAAATCGCCAGTCCAATTGCGATGGCGGCGTAATCGAAATAACCGGCGGCGGTTTCCGGGCTTGTTGTGACTACTTGGAAGCCGCGTATCGAATACAGCACCGCCAGGAAGCCCATGGCAACGTTAGCGGCGGTAAAAGCCGTTGGGATAACGTAGAGCCCCTTTTTGATCCCACGATGGACCGGTTTTGTTTCTTCGGCTTCCATGATCTTAGGGCAGCTTCGCGATGATCGTTTCACCGCCGATAACGCGATCGCCGATCGCGACCTGAATCTCGACTTGTTTTGGCATTAACAGGTCCGTACGCGAACTGAACTTGATAAGGCCATACTTCTGTCCGCGCTCGAGCGCGTCTCCCTCACGATTCCAACAGACGATACGGCGGGCAAGGATCCCGGCGATCTGGGTGCAAACAACGGTCATCTTCTCGCCTGTTATCGTAATGGCATTTCGTTCGTTGACGAAGCTCGCCTGATCGCTGGTCGCATGAATTTTCTTGCCGCGGACTTATTCAACTCTTGTAATC
>JBKKAS010000274.1:0-11578 GCA_046714595.1 Pyrinomonadaceae bacterium
CCTTGATCCCGGCGCGCAAGATCGCCTCGCGCTTGTCTGCAACAACCGCCCGAGCAGAACTACCATTTCTGATCGCTTTAGCCATACTGAATGAATACTCATTCAGTATGCCGCAACATTTGAGATCACGCAAGAGAAAATGGCGGAGAAAATGGCGGAGAGGACAGGACTCGAACCTGCAAGCGCTTACGCGCGGTAGTTTTCAAGACTACTGCCTTACCAATTAGGCTACCTCTCCGAATGGTCCCGGCGCCGGTCGCGCCGAAAACAAAATATACCGCACCGCCGCGCCCTTTAACAACCTGAGTTAGGCGCGAAAAAAAGTCCCGGCTGTGAAGTATTCAGCCGGGACGAGAGAGGAGGAGTTTATCCTCAGAGAGACTTATTCGGCGGACAAAAGCCTGGATATCTGCGAATCAAGATTCGCGGCCTTGTCCCAACCGTCGGTACGAAGAGCGATCGTTCCTTTTCGACTGATCAGGAAATGCGCCGGGAAACCCATGTTGATGTTGCCCGCACGATCTTTGTCAGCGTATTTGAGCATGAGGCCGAAGCTGTTCGGCAGAATATGAAAGTTGAACGGATTACGCTTCAGGTAAGGATTGATCTTAGATTCGTTATCCATCGTGACCGCGAGAAATACAACGTCCTTGCCTCTATAGCGTTCGGCGACGCGATTGAGATTTGGTATCTCGCTATGGCAGATCTCGCAGCGAGTCGACCAAAAGGTTAGAACAACGACTTTGCCATGTAACTGGGAAAGGTCGTATGTAGTTCCGTCGAGCGATTGGCCCGAGAAGGAAGGAGCCGTTTCGCCGGGTTTGAGAATTTGCTGAGTGAACGCGGACGATGCCGCGATCAGCAAAATAACCAGCATTATCGACGATTTTCGCATTTTTTTGAGAAAAGATGAGGATTAGTGATGTTAAAGAATGTTCAACACCCTCTATTTAAATATATGGTGAATGCGGATCAAATCCAGAAAATTTCTACCGGCCGGACAAATTGCGTGTGTGTGGCACACTCGATATCGAGACCCCGGTTACATGCTAAGATTTTTTTATACTGCTCAAATCCCTTGAGGTTCAGGATTTTCGCAATCTGCGTGGCTCGCTTGTAGCAACTAGCGGATTAAACATTCTCGTGGGAGATAATGGTCAGGGGAAGACCAACTGGCTCGAGGCCATCTATTTACTTTCTACTACTAGATCCTTCAAAACCGCAAAGACACCGGAAGCGATTCGCTTTGGAGAAGAATTGGCGATCGTCAGAGGCGCGGTCCAGCAATCCGAGGAGATCACACGCGAACTGCAGATCGCCCTCCAGCCCAACTTGAAAATATTGAATATCAACGGAAAAAAAGAAACGCTCCACGAGTACTTGGGCGAGTTGCACGCCGTCGTCTTCAACTCGGATGCGGTCGAGATCGTCCGCGGCCACCCGGAATCGCGCAGGCGGTTTTTGGACGATGCAATTGTTTCCCTTCACCCGCCATTCGCTCAAACTTTTACCGACTACACTCGCGTTATCAAACAAAAGAATTCATTGCTCCAAGCGGCCCGCGACAACGAACTGCCCATCGAGAAGATCACTGAAATGCTCGAGCCGTGGAATCAGCAGTTGGTGACGCTGGCGACGCGAATTCACAGAGGCCGTGTTCGCATCGTCGACCGGCTAAACGAATCACTTAATGGCCGCTTATTCGGCACCGAGGTGATCTCGGTCCGACACGTCTCATCTCTTGAGGGAAAAGGTGATCTTTCGCAATACGAATCGCTGATTGCCGAGCGGCTCAGTTTGCGCGTTCACGCCGAAACACTTGCGGGCCACGCACTGATCGGACCGCACCGGGACGATCTTGAAATCTTCATGGACGGCCGCGATCTTCGGAAGTTCGGCTCGGCCGGT
This sequence comes from Pyrinomonadaceae bacterium, assembly GCA_046714595.1. GTDB lineage: Bacteria > Acidobacteriota > Blastocatellia > Pyrinomonadales > Pyrinomonadaceae > OLB17. Next base: position 1,909 of record JBKKAS010000274.1, read on the forward strand.
CAACAACGCAGCGCGCTACTCGTTCTGCAGCTCGCAAACCTCGCAGTTTACAATGGCAGCCTGGGCGAGTATCCGTTGTTCCTTCTGGACGATCTTGACGCAGAACTCGACTACCGAAGGGTCGGCCACCTGCTCGAATTCCTCGAGGGCAAGACCCAGACATTCGTCACGACATCGAAGGAAAGTTTCGTCGAAAAATTCTCTCAAAACGCGGCGGTTTTTAACATCCGAAACGGCGAGGTCGTAGCCGGAAAATAAACCGTTCGCAACTGTCTAAATCGGGCCGAGAATGTTAAAATTAAGCTTGGTTTAAGGGCTAGTTTTTTCCGCATTTTTCCCAAGTCCCCTTAAAACAGATTTCCGGCAGGTTTCGGCGAGAAGACCGGGCGGAATGAAGATTTTTAGAAAGCTGGCGCTTGTTTTCCGCGGAACGAAGCGTTACGAGTGAAATCGAAATCGGCATCACGTGCCGATGAGAAGTTTGACTGCTGGATAGTTAGACAAGAGCGATCAATTAGAGGTTATAGAATTGGCAAAAGCAAAGACAGAATACAGCGCAGATTCGATCACCGTACTGGAGGGGCGCGACGCCGTGCGGAAACGCCCGGCGATGTACATCGGCTCGACCGGCGATATCGGACTGCATCATTTGGTTTACGAAGTTGTAGATAATTCGGTCGACGAAGCACTCGCCGGCTACTGCGACACAATCGAGGTCGCGATACACATGGACAACTCGGTCACCGTCATCGATAACGGTCGCGGTATTCCGACCGACATCCATAAGCAGGAGAAGCGCTCGGCGGCAGAGGTCGTGATGACCATCCTTCATGCCGGTGGAAAATTTGATTCGAATTCTTACAAGGTCTCGGGCGGCCTGCACGGCGTCGGTGTTAGCTGCGTCAACTTTTTGAGCGAGTACTTAAGACTCGAGATATGGCGCGACGGAAAGACGCATGAGATGGAATTCGAGGCCGGCATACCCGTCGCTCCGCTGAAGCAAACCGGCACGACGACGAAACGCGGTACCAAGATCACGTTTCGGCCTGATTCTAGCATCTTTGAAACAACGATCTACAGTTTTGAAAAACTGTCTGAGAGGTTGCGCGAAAAGGCTTTTCTGAACAAAGGTATCCGCATCTTTATCAAGGACGAACGCGAGGACGGGGAGAAATCGCACGAGTTTTACTACAAGGGCGGCATTGCCGAATTCGTCAAGCACCTCAACAAAAATAAAAGTCCCCTGCACGACGACCCGCTTTATTTCGAAGTCATCGATGACGATCTGTCGATCGAGGTGTCGATGCAGTACAACGACAGCTACGACGAGAAGATCTTTTCGTTCGCGAACAATATCAACACGGTTGACGGAGGAACGCATCTCTCCGGATTTCGCGGAGCGATCACACGCACGATCAACAACTACGCTGAATCGAGCGGCATGACGAAGAACGCCAAGGTCGTCCTCACGGGCGATGACGTTCGTGAAGGACTCGTTGCTGTGATATCGGTCAAGATCCCCCAGCCCCAGTTCGAAGGACAAACGAAAGGCAAGCTCAACTCACCCGTCAAAGGTCCGGTCGAATCGTTCCTGAACGAAAAGCTTGGCGAATATTTTGAGCAGAATCCGAACGTCGCGAAGAAGATCGTAGGTAAGGCCGTGGATGCAGCTCGTGCGCGAGAAGCGGCCCGTAAAGCTCGCGAGATCGTTCGCAAAAGCGCTCTGGGCACTTCGACACTTCCGGGCAAGCTTGCCGATTGTCAGGAAAAAGATCCGGCGCTTTCGGAGATTTATATCGTCGAGGGTGATTCGGCCGGCGGCTCAGCAAAGCAGGGACGCGACCGTAAGAACCAGGCCGTGCTTCCGCTCAAGGGTAAGATCCTCAACGTTGAAAAGGCGCGTTTCGATAAGATGCTCGGCCACGGCGAGATCAAGGCTCTGATCACGGCGCTCGGAACTGGTATTGGCAAAGAAGACTTTGACGTCGCGAAGCTTCGTTATCACAAGATCTGTTTAATGACCGACGCCGACGTCGACGGCAGCCACATCCGCACGCTGCTGCTGACCTTCTTTTATCGACAGATGCCGCAGCTATTGGAAAACGGTTATGTCTATATCGCTCAGCCGCCGCTCTACAAGGTGAAACGCGGAAAGAAGGAAGAATACATCAAGGATGAAAAGGCGATGTTCCGCTACCTGATGCGGATGGGAACGACCGACGTCAAGATCGAAGCGAACGGCAAGCTAATCGAGGGACGCGAACTCGCCAAAACGCTTGAGCAGACCACCGAATTCAAAAATTATTCTGAGCGTCTCGCCCGTCGCGTGTTGAACGACTCGAAGCTTGTCGAGGTCCTTCTCGACGCTTTTGCCGGCAAAGACGGTGTTATTACCAAAAGCAATTTAAAGCTTCGCAAGGTATTCGGCGAGCAGGAACTAATGGCTGGCGTCGAGGAAAGATTGGCCGCTGCCAAATACAACACTGAACTTTCGCACGACGATGAGCACGGGCTTTGGAAAGTGATCATCACGTATCCGAATGGACAAGTTGTTAACGTCGATTGGAACCTCGCGAGCTATGTCGAGTTTCAAAAGTCGGTCGAGTTGATGCGCATCCTGGTCAACGATCTTCCCGCTCCATTCGTGGTTGGCGAAAACGGCAACAGCGAGACGATCGACTCGCGCCTCGAGTTGCTTGAACGGGTTACGGGGATGGCGAAAAAAGATCTCACCATACAGCGTTACAAGGGACTGGGGGAAATGAACCCCGAACAGCTTTGGGAAACGACGATGGATCCGGAAAAGCGGACGATGCTCCAGGTCAAGATCGAAGATGCGATCGAGACCGACGGTCTGTTTACGGTTCTCATGGGCGACCAGGTCGAGCCGCGTCGAAAGTTTATCGAAGACAACGCGCTCGACGTCAGGAACCTTGATGTTTGATCCGCGGAGATTTCCGCGGCCTCTATTTCGATCAGCTTTAAGTAATGCGAAGATTTATTCTGTGGACCGCTCTCACAACCCTGACCGTGGTTGCGAGCCTCGCCCAGGATGTCGACGACGATGTCGTGAAGATCACCTCGAAAATTGTCCAGGTGGACGTCGTGGTGACCGATGACAAGGGCAGACAGGTTACCGACCTGAGCGCGGCAGACTTTCAGATCTTCCAGGACGGAAAGCTGAAAACCATCAGCGGTTTCTCTTATGTTCCGCTCGGCTCGGCAGCCCTGCCGGCGTCGTCTGGCGTTGATCGCCGTCCTAAGGGCGAGCGCGTCATTATTCCCCAACCTACCAAACGTACCGCGAACCGCGGCCGGGTGATCGCATTCATCGTGGATGATGGAAATTGCCGCGCATCGATGAGCGGCATGACCGCCGCGCGTGAAGGCCTTGAACGTTTCGTTACCGAGCAAATGCAGCCAGACGACCTTGTCGCGATATATCAAACGCGTTCCGGCAGCAGCATGTTCCAACAGTACACTTCCGACAGGGAGCGACTACTGCGGGCCGCGCGCAAAATACGATGGTATCCTTCCGGAGGCGGCTGTGCCGTTAACGACGGGAGTTTCTCTGACGCCGCTCGCGTAAACACCGAGGCCATCGCGACCAGTCAGGGTCTCAAATCAATAACGACCGAGACTGAAGCCGAACGAGCGAGGCGGGAATTATCCGAAGATCAGGCGCGCGATAGACAAGTCGTTGGATCGCTCGGAGTACTTCGATATGCGATCCGCGGTCTGGACCGAATTCCGGGCCGGAAGGTCCTCTTCTTGATGTCAGACGGCGTGCCCCTGATGTCTCGCGACCGTCGCATCCTTCAAGCCGCCGATGGACTTCGCGACATCACGGAGCTCGCGAACAGGTCGGCCGTCGTGATCAATACGATCGACGCTCGCGGCCTCTACGATCCGTCGATGATCGAAGCTCGAGACGACGTTTCGACGATCGGCAGTGCCACCGCCACCGCCCGGGTTTCGGAAGACCGCAGACGCGAAGCGTTTTCCACACAAGACGGGCTTGCGTTTCTGGCGGGTGAGACGGGCGGCAAATTTTACAAGAATGAGAACTATCTTCACGCTCCTGTTGCCAGGGCACTCGCGATCGAGAAAGGTTACTACCTGGTGGCGTACGAACCTGACGACGACTCGTTCAAAGGCAAGAATTTTAACAAGATCGAAGTCAGGATCACGCGGCCGAACCTGAACGTAAGCTCGCGTTCGGGGTATCTTGGCATCCCGGACCAGATAGCAACCAAGCCGGCCAAGAGCGGCTATAGCGAGTTGTACGAGGCGATCGTCGCTCCGATTGCTTCTTCCGGGATGGATCTGCGGCTGACGGCCTACTTCGGAAATACGGTTGCCGAAGGAAGCTTCGTCAGATCGATGATCCACATTAGTGGCGGTGACATCAGTTTTAACGACGAGCCGGGCGGATTAAAGAAGGCGGTCGTGGACGTTGTTGCCGTGACGATGAACGAGAAGAATGAGGTCATCGACGAGTTCACGCACTCGCATGTCGTAAAGGTCCCAGCCGCGGCACTGCCCACGATCGAGAAGAATGGCCTGGTATATTCCGCTGATGTAAAGGTAAGGAAACCGGGTTTCTATAATTTCCGTGTTGCGTTGCGCGACACCAATAGCCGCAAGCTTGGTTCTGTAAGCCAGGTGGTGCAGGTGCCGGAACTTAAACCGTCTCGACTGTTCGTCTCCGGGCTGGTCGTGACCCAGATCGACGCGAGCGGAAAATTCTCACCGCCAACTACACCGGATCCTAACAATGCGTTCGCCTTACCGGAGTCGCCGGGCGTTCCCGGGATCCGCCGTTTCCGGCGCGGCTCGGTGATCGCGTATCCGTACCTCGTCTACAACGCGAAGCCCTCCGCAACCGGCAGACCGAACCTAACGGTAGAGGTGAATCTTTACAAGGACGGGAAGCTTCTAGTAGATGGACCGGCGACTCCGGCCGATCTCCAGCCTCAATCTGACTGGTCGCGTATCAGTGATTTCGGGTATCTGCGTTTGAACCCAAACCTGTCCGCCGGTGATTACGTGCTTCAAGTCATCGTCCGCGACCTCGAGGCCGGAAAAGGTGCCGTGTCCAGCCAGTGGTCTGAATTTCAGATCATCGATTAGCAGAGTCCTCGGAGGAAAAAGGCCGTCCTTCCCAAAAGGGCAGGACGGTCTTGAAAAAACGGCATCGGGTATCGCCGCGCTAGGGCAGCGGGTCGGGAAGCAGAACGCTTACTCGTTTTCGCTGTCCGACATACTTCACACACGATCCTTGATTTTCGAAAGTCGTCGGAAAATCGAACATCGCCCAACCGTTATTCAGACACTCGTCGAGATTGCGCGGCGGCCCACATCGTCGCCCGGACAAGCTGATGGTCAGCGGCGTACCTTGGGGGTTAACAAACATATTGTGCTCCTCAACCGTTGCGTTCGAATAGTTCACCGCCCGGTGAACACGGCCGTCTAACTGGTGAAAGGATTGCCCTGGGCCGAACGTTTCGGCCGTCCCGCATCCGTCCTCTATCGTTACTGAACCCGTGTTCTCGATCGGAGCCTGAACGTCTCCGACCGCAGATAGGATGAACCCGGGATGGTAGTGCCAGGCGCTTGGGGGATCGTTGACGGGGATGATCAGTCGGCGCGCGGTGAGCGTTGCGGGCCCGTCAACCAACTCCGAGTATGGCATCGATCCGACGCCGAGGATCGTTGGCGTTGCCGCATAGACGATCACACCCGCAATAGCCAGAGCTCCAATACCGATCAATACCGTAAGCTTTATTCTTGATAAGTTGAATTTCATAGTTTTATCTCCTACCGATTTTCGTGCCACGGGTCCGCCATCGACAGATGGGCACACGAGTATTAGCGAACAAAAACATTGTTCGTGTGCCCGCATAGCGCTAAACTGTCAGTCCAACGGAACGAGCGGCTTATTTTTCTTTGACCGGGGGAATGATATTCCGTCGAAGCGGCAGCGTCTTTCCGTTCATCCGAAATTTTTATTCAATTTTTCTTCCGCAGGCAGGTCGTACAGATGTCGAGGGAACACGCGGAGTTATATGAGTTCGGCGATTTTCGCCTGGACGTGGGAGAGCGCAAGCTCGAGCGTCTCGGCAGCGCCAGCTCTCATCCGATTCGCGAGAAAGCGTTTCAGACCCTGGTACATCTCGTGCGCAACCCTGGTGCTTTAGTGACTAAGGACGAGTTGCTTTCATTCGTGTGGCCCGACACGGTTGTCGAGGAAAGCAATCTTAGCAAGGCGGTCTTCGATATCCGCCAGGCTCTCGGAGATACAACCGGCGACCAGAGGTACATCCAAACCGTTCCAAAGCACGGCTACCGATTTGCGGCGACGGTAAAGAAGATCGGGAACGGTTACGCTACGAATGGGACGCATACCTTGAATCCGTTTCCCGGCCGGTCGCCGGCCTACGACCTGTATATTCGAGGCAAGGTTAAAGCCGGCAGCGAGAATCGTGAAGATACTGAGAACGCGATCAAGGTCCTTGAAGCCGCGGTCGCGATCGACCCGTTTTTTGCCGAGGCATACGCGCAATTGGCGCGGGCCTACAACACACTCGCGTTCAAATTCAGCTCGGATCCTCAGCGAAAGCTGCTGCATGAGAATGCCGACGTAGCGATCGAAAAGGCACTGGCTCTAAAACCCGACCTTGCTGAGGGACACTTCGCCCGCGGGCTTGTTTTGTGGACGAATACGAAACGTTTTCCTCATGAGCAGGCCATCCAGGCGTACAAGCGTTCCCTGGAACTCGATCCCGTTTCCGACGAAACCCATCACCAACTGTCAATGGTCTACGCGCACGTAGGGCTGCTGGAGGAAGCGCAACAATGCGTGAAACGAGCGTTGGAGATCAATCCGAATAATACGATGGCCCGATATCGGGTAGGTGTGTACGCAGCCTGGCAAGGCAAGTTTGACGATGCGATTGCATACTTGAAAACAGTGCCGAGCGGTGTTAGCCCGATGCTGATCGATCGCACGATGGCCGAGGTTTTCATTCAGACCGGGAACTTAGATCAAGCGAAGACTTTGATCGACGATTACCTTCGCAAGAGTCCCACGGATGAAGGCGGTAGTTTTACAAGTGTTAGGGCTCTGCTGCTTGCAAAAGCAGGGCTCGATCAGGAAGCCGAGGATACGATCGAACGAGCGATCGAGATAGGGAAAGGCTTCGGCCATTTTCATCACACGGCCTACAATATCGCTTCGGCCTATGCAGCACTTGATAAGGGGGCAAGGGCCATCGAATGGCTTGCAGTCGCGGCCGATACCGGCTTCCCCAACTACACTTATTTCGCGATCGATCCGAATCTGGCTCCGATCCGCGACGACAAGCGGTTCACTGAGTTTCAGTCGAAACTCAGGCTGCAGTGGCAACGCTTCAAAACCCTCGCCTAGTATCGATCGGCTGTCGCATTATCCACCGCCGAGCGGCCGGCGCGTTGTCACATAAATGTCGAACGTTCCCGGACCAAGGCCGGTCGGGCGTTTTGAAGCCATGAGCATTGTCCTGCCATCGAACGACAGCGCTGGATTCACATCCTGATGTCCTTCGACATTCACCGACGACCCTAGTCTTTCAGGGGTCGACCACGGTTCATACACTGAATCACGGGTCGCGACCCAAAGATCGTCGAAGGTCCGATTCCCGCTTACATTCGGCCGGTTCGAGGTAAAGATCAACTCCAGCCCATCGTCCCGAACTTTAAAACAAGTTTCGATCGATGGACTGTTGAGCTCAAATACGTTCACAGGCACCTCAAAACCAAGGTCGCCGATCGTGCTTTCATAGATGTCAGGTCCACCAAACCCGCCGGGTTTAGTGCTAGAAAAGAACAGCTTTTTGACGCGGCCGGCGTCGGCGATAAGGTAAGTCGCGGCGAGCTCCGTGTCCGAAGTGTTTATCACCGGCCCGAGATTCACGGGTTCGCCCCAACTCCACTCATCATTCACGTGCTTTCTCGCGATCGCCCAAATATCCGATTGGCCGTGGCCGTCGGCGCGATCGCTCTGGTACACCAAGACCCTGCCGTCAGCCGCGAACGAGCGGACCCGTTCCATTGCAGGTGTGTTGATGTCGTCGCCGAGTCTTACCGGAGTTCGCCATGGCGTGTTCTTATTCTTCCGCGTCGTAAACCAGATGTCCTCGCTGGCGTCGAGGGAACCCGGACGGTTCGACGTGAAGTACATTGTCCGCTCGTCCTTGGACAGTATTGCAGCATGATCGTCGTACTCGGTGTTTATCGGCGGCGGAAGATGCACGACAGGATCCCAATCGGAATACCTCTGTCCCCGGCGAACCTGGGCATCCGAAACCAACGTCAGCAAAAGCAACGCAGATACGACAGTGAACGTGAGCTTGGTCATCGCATTCTTCTCCTTTTGTTAATTTTCGCGAAGCATAACACAGTTCGTGAGAATGCGGCGAGATTTCGATCTAAGTGAGAAGTCTAAACTCTGACCGCTGTTTTCGTCTTTCCGTTTTGCTTACGTTTTTTTTCCGCCCGGAGGTCTGAGTCCCCCAATCATAGAAATTCCCGAGACTTCCTACTGCCCGAAAGCGCTTGGTGTCGGAATGTCTCCGCTGGTTCCGAAAGTCTGTTGGAATGTGCCCCCGGTCGAGCGCAGGATGTACCAGGTGTTATCGGATGGTCGGAAGAATGCCTCGTCGTATCGGCCGTCGCCGTCGTAGTCGCCGGGCACGGGCGTGTCGGATGACGTTCCGAACGCCGTCGAATACTCAAAGCCGTCCTCGCTGCGGCGGATATACCACGCGTTAAAGGTCGTACTGAACATGGCAAGGTCCGCTCTGCCATCACCCGAGTAATCTCCCGGCACGGCGGGTCCATCAACACCGAAATGGTAACCGAAAATGCTCCCCGTCGAGCTGTGCTGGATCCACCATTGGAAAGGTGTGCGATAAACCGCAAGATCGATCTTGCCGTCGCCATCGTAATCCGCCGGCACAGGTCTGTCGCCTGTGATTCCGAAAGGCGTGATCTGGACTCCGCCGGTCGATCTCAAGATATACCAGGTCGAAGTCGATGAACGATAGACCGCCGGATCGCTCACGCCGTCACCGTCGTAATCAGCTGGCGTCGGAATGTCGATGCTGATGCCAAACGGAAAAGCGTAGTAACTGAAGTCATCGCTCCGGAGGATGAACCATTCGCCCGTCGACGGACGATAGACAGCCACATCTGACACTCCGTCGCCAGTGTAGTCGGCCGGAACGATCCTGTCGGTCGCAACGCCGAACGTGAGTACGAAATTCGAGCCGTCGGAACTGCGCGAGACCCACCATTGGCCGTTTGACGGGCGGAAGATGGAGACATCGGTCCTGGTATCGCCGTCGAAGTCAGCCGTGTTCAGATCGCCCATATAACGAGCCACCATAAACTGGGCATCGCTTTGGGCAGATATAGATCCGGCGACGACGATCTTGCCGTTCGGCAAGATCGTCACGCTCTTTACAAAGCTGCTGAATGGGGGTGCCTGCGAAATGACTTTGCCGTCTCCGTCAAAGGTCGTATCTAACGAACCGCTCGGATTTAATCGCGCCACCGTGATGTCATACCCTGTGGGCGAGCCTGAGTTGTTGGATTTGGAACCCGCGGCGATGATCTTTCCGTCTAACTG
>JBKKAS010000275.1:0-4058 GCA_046714595.1 Pyrinomonadaceae bacterium
GGATCATCAGGTCTGCCCAAGAGATCTTTCGGCCGTACTTCTGTTTGATCGGCCACAACAGTCTGCGAGCTTTGTCGAGGCTCACGTTGTCGGGCCAGCTGTTGAGCGGCGCGAACCGCTGCTGCCCGCGCCCGCCGCCGAAGCCGAACGTCTTAAAGCCCATCGTTTCCAGCGCGACGTTGCCCGTGAGGATCATCAGGTCGGCCCACGAGATCTTTCGGCCATATTTTTGTTTGATGGGCCACAAGAGCCGGCGAGCTTTGTCCAGGCTCACGTTGTCCGGCCAACTGTTTAGCGGAGCAAAACGCTGCTGCCCGCGGCCGCCGCCTCCGCGGCCGTCGGCGATGCGGTATGTTCCGGCGCTATGCCACGTCATGCGAATAAACAACGGCCCATAATGGCCGAAGTCCGCCGGCCACCAATCCTGCGAGTCGGTCATCAGCGCCGCAAGATCTTTCTTTACTGCCGCGAGATCGAGGGACCCGAACTCTTTCGCGTAGTCGAAATCCTCACCCATCGGATCGGACAATGAAGAGTGTTGACGAAGGATGTGCAAGTTCAACGCCTTGGGCCACCAGTCACGGTTAGACCTTGTGCTGGCGGTGGTGAACTTGATCGCTCCGCCCGTGAACGGGCATTTGTCCGAACCATTTTGATCTGTGTTATTTCCCATTCTTGATTTACCTTTCCTTTAAATTTTTTGAAACAAACTTACTTTATTTAGTGCACACGGGACACAAGCCCCGCAGGACGAGTTCGATCGATTCAGGTTCGAATTTCGAGCGGCGAGCCGCCTCTTCGAGTAGTTCGTCCGGAACGGGCAACTCGAAATCGACCAGCTTTGCGCACTTGTTGCAGATCGCGTGTTCGTGCCGGGTCAGTGTGCGGTCGTAACGAGCGGCATCGGTTCCGAACCGGACCTCGCCGATCAACCCTTCTTGCTTCAGGTAGCGCAGAGAATTGTAGACGGTAGCGAACGAGATGCCCGGCAGAAGGCGGCGGGAATGCTCAAAGACTTCGTTAGCCGTCAGATGCTCTTCCGATTCCCGGATCACCTGGAGAACGGCGTGGCGCTGTTTTGTTAATCCCGACCCTTCGATTTCTTTCATGGCGTGGAATATACCTCGAGTACGTTTAGAATAGTTCTAATTAAAAAAAAGTCAATCGATAAGACCTGTTCTTAGTGTCCTAATCTGTGTATCGGCAATCTTTTCTTTGTCCTTCTTGTTTCTTCTTGTTCTTCTTGTTCCGTAGTCAGGCCGATGAACCACGATGCAAGAAGACCAAAAGAAACAAGATGACCGAAACGAAGACCTGTTGACAATGCAAATTAGGACACCACCAACCTGTTCAGGCGCCCGCGTGCGGCGCCAAAATGAGTCGGCGAGTAGAAAAGGTAGGTACAGATGTGGAAAAATTACCAGCGATGCTGAAAATGATTACCCTCATTCTTATCCTTAGCCCGGCTGCTTTTGCGCAGCGTTCGGTTTCGGATCTATCGGTGGCGCATGCGGCTTCGCTCGAACGCTACATGTCAGAAAATAGAAACCTGACGTTTCGACAAGAACAAAATTTAAGCGACGACTACTTGAAGTCCATGCGGGAGACATTTGGTAAAACTTTCAAGCCGAACTATGCCGTTGCTGATTTTAACCGGGACAAGATAAAAGATTTTGCTATATTGCTAAATCGCAAGGGCAGGCCCGTGCCAAACATGGGGATCACGAGCAAAGAGCATGCGATCGATTACCCGCTGAGACTCGTCGTTTTTAATGGAACGAAGGGCGGTTTTCGAGTGGCCTACAGTAAAGATCTTCAAGGTCCGCCGGCGGCTTTTATCGCGTTCAAGAGGAATCTCTATTACGGAATTTATGAAACGGACTCCGATACGTTCATGCTCGCGCCGTCCGCCCGCGGTTACATCATGAAACCGCGTTGATCGATCGAAAGGTCTCAGTCGGCTCTTTCAACCGATATCGCGGTGCCATTAAATGCCGCGGTTCCACAGAGCGGATCGACGGCGGAATCATCCGTAACGTCATTGATACTTTCCCCTGCGTGCTCAGCCGCCACACCAAGTTCGACTCCATCCCGGCCATGACCCCAGCCGTGGGGAATACTAACTACTCCGGGCATCACTTCGTCCGAAACTTCGACAGGCAACGTGATCGAGCCGACCTTTCCGCGGACCGATGCATTTTGCCCGGACGTCAATCCTCTTTGCGCAGCATCTTCGGTGTTCATGATGATGGTGCATCGGTCGGGACCTCTGACCAGCCGTCGGTAGTTATGCATCCACGAGTTATTGCTGCGCAGTTGGCGTCTTCCGATCAGTAACAGGTCACCATTGGAATGAGAAGGTGTTTCTCTGAGAGCCGCCTGCACGCGGGCGATATCGTTTACTAGAGGTTTTGGCGCGAGATCGATCCGCTTACTACCCGTGCGAAGCCGGCCGGGAAGACAAGGCTGCAGAGGACCAAGATCTATTCCATGCACAGCTTTTCTAAGTCGGCGAAGAGTTAGACCTTTTGAAAGAGGATTACCTTTCGATCCATAGGGTCCGAAACGCAAACCAAGATCAAGCATCCGATTCGGCGACAGAAATCTTTTTCCGAGGGAACGCTTTATGGAACCGAGTCGTCCTCCCCTCATTTCCAAGCGCGATGCGAGCTCCTTTAAGATCTCCCAATCGTGAAGTGTCTCTGGAGCTCGTTGAAATAGCGCGGGAGAAAACTTTGCCGTGTTACGGATCGCTAAGAGGTGGAAGACAATATCGTAGTGATCACGCTCGAGCGGGGAACTCGGCGGAAGGATGATGTTGGCATGACGCGTGGTCTCGTTGATGTAAAAGTCGATCGAGACCATGAAATCCAGCGTGCCGAGCGCCTTGTCTAGCTGGCGACCATTCGGCGTAGACAGAACAGGATTTCCGGCAAATGTTACTAATGATCTGATCTGGTCCGGGCCTTCGGTCAGAATCTCTTCCGCGAGAGTGGCGACAGGGAGTTCACCTCCAATCTCCGGTAGTTTCCGCACTCGACTATGCCAACGGCCAAGACTGCCTCGTGGAGCCATGGACTCGGGCGCCGTTATCGGGTCAAACGCGGGTAGAGTAAACATCGCGCCGCCCTCTCTGTCGAAATTGCCCGTCACTAGGTTCAGGACGTTTATCAGCCACTGACATACGCCGCCGTACTCCTGCGTGCTCACGCCGATCCGGCCGTAACAAACCGCAGACTCGGCGGCGGCGAATTCCGTGGCGAGTGCGCGTATTTCGCGCGGATCAATTCCGGTGATGGAGGAGACGGCTTCGGGCGAAAACTCCTGAACGAGTTCATGAATGGTCTCGACACCATCGGTGAATGTTTCGAGTGGTCCGGGATCCGACAGTTGCTCGTTTACGATCACGTGGAGCAGAGCAAGCAGCAGGAAGGCATCGGTACCGGGACGGACAAACAAATGGCGATCAGCCAGTCGCGCCGTTTCCGTAAACCGCGGATCGACGACGACAACTTTTCCACCGCGGTCCTGGATGTCTCGCAAACGGTTTCGAAGATCGGGTGCCGTCATCATGCTCCCGTTCGACACCGCCGGATTCGCGCCCAGGATCAGGAAAAAGTGTGTGCGATCAACATCGGGGACGGGGAGCAGCAGTTGATGTCCGAACATCAAAAATGCGGCGAGATGATGCGGCAGTTGATCTACAGAGGTTGCTGAAAATCTATTGCGAGTGTGTAAGCTTCGAATAAACGCCGGACCGAATAACAGAGCACCGTAGCTATGTACAGTGGGATTACCAAAATACGTGGCGACTGAGTTCCTGCCATGTTCCGACTGAACACTTTTGATCGATCTCGTTATCTCGTCAAAAGCTTCCGGCCAACCGATGCGCTCCCATCCGTCCTGCGTTCGTCGTACCGGGTGCCGGAGTCGATCCTTATCCGCGTGTATGTCCTGCAAGGCCACCGCCTTGGGACAAATATAACCCCGGCTGAACGGATCGTTCTTATCCCCGCGAATATCGAGCGACCGATCATCCTTGACCGCTATCTCGATCC
>JBKKAS010000276.1:0-7397 GCA_046714595.1 Pyrinomonadaceae bacterium
GCAAAAGCCGATCGTTCCGATACAACATCAGTTTGCCGCGCTCGATGTCGAAGCGATTCGCCTGCTGGAGACCGTCGAGAAATTCGCGCTCGATCGCCATCCGGTCATCCTCAACGCATGCGCGCAGTGTGGAGATCACGTCTGTGATTTTCAGCGTGCGGCCGGCCGAAGTATAGTTTCCGCCAAAAACATTGCAGCTTGAGTTTCCGCCCGCACTTCCTTTTTCCGTATCGAAGATGATGAACGCCGTGCGACCCATCTTGGAAACCGGCGTGCCTTTTATCGATTCGAGCATCCATTTCCTGTCTTCGAGATCCACGCTCTGATCGCCGTTATCCGGCATTTGTTTTGTCATCGCGCTCAGTTTCAGCACGAGCCGGTTCCGGTCATAGAGCTCGAGCACATTTCCTCGCTGACGAAACCGATTGACATTTTCGAGTGCCTTAACGAAAGCAGTCTCGACACGGCGAACGCGCGGATCGGCGCACGCCATCTTCGTCGATCCTATATTCGAAAAATCGACGCGGCGTCCCTGCACGGTGGCCGCACCGAACATCCGATTGCATCCGGTGTTGCCGGTAAATCTCGTCTGATCGAGATTCATTTCTATATATGCCCTCGACGAATTTACGACATTAGCGCCGTCCAACTGGACAAGTTTCCATTGCCGCATTCCAATGCGTTCAGCTTGGGCGAAAGTCGACATGACCGAGGCTGTTAAGAGTGCCGAAAGTATCAATAGCTTTTTCATTTTTAGACCTCTCCCCTTACCCGTTCCTAACTTAATCTTTACGCAATTTGCGTGCGGCAAGCGCAATTGCCCGCAGGTTCCGAACGTAAGAACACCTCCAAACTTGCACGGCGAAAAAAAATCGACCCTATCAGCGTAAGCGTTATATAATCCAAATGAGTTTTCACTGGCTAAACCTTTGCAACTTAAGTAACGTCAATAGCATCTCTCGTTCGGCAAAATACCCAGCGAGATACTCTAGCTCGGATCTGTCGTAATTTCTCTTCCCGTCACCCCTTGGAGGAAATATGCCATTTAGGTCAAAGATATTCCGTACAGTCGCTACGTTTTCGCTGGTTTTTTCGTTAAGTGCCGTGGCGTTCGCCGATACGATCCGGCTGAAAGACGGCAGCATCATTAAAGGGAAAATAGTCGGCTTTACCAGCGGCAAATTTACAGTCTCGATAGGCGAAGGATCCAGAAAGCGGCAGCTCACTTTTGCCGCCGGCGAGATCGAGTCGATAGATTTCGAATCGCCTCGCGGTCGTGACACCTTTGTTCCGGCAGCCGATCGTAATGCATCGACTGTGAGACCGCCTGAGAAGAAACCTCCTGTATTGACCGACGAGGTCGTTGAAGCAGTCAACCCGGAGCCTGAACCACAACCGATCAATCAACCCATTGCCGTACCAACAAACACCAATAAGAAGGTTTCGTTCGGAAAACCGGTCGAACTGGCCGTTAAGGTCATGGGCGACAACACCGCGAACGGCTGGACGAACTCGGGCTGGGTCGTGAGAAAAGGACAGCGGATCCGCATAAGCGGCACCGGCGAGGTCTCGATCGGTCGCGGAAAGAAGACTGGGCCGTCCGGCCTGTACGACCTGGAAGATAGTGAAAAGCTTTTGAAGAGTGTGCCGACCGGCGCGCTGATCGCGGTGATAGGCGACGACAACAACGAGTTCATTTACGTCGGTGCCGAACGAGAATTCACGGCGACCCGTGACGGTGCGCTCTTTCTGGGTCTAAACGAGGGAAATCTTAGCGATAACACCGGCTCATTCGACGTAAAAGTCGAGATCTCGCCCGATGGCGGTGAGTAAGCAATCGGTTGCATTCGACCAACCAAAGACGGACAATCGGTATCTAAACCGACATAGGTCCGTCTTTCTTTTTCTAAGGATAAAGCTATGCATGCCCTCTTTTCACGATCTGCCTTTCTATTTTCTGCACTTTTGATCTCCTCGATCGGTTTTAACTCGGTCGTCGTGGGTCAGTCGCGCCCGCAGCGACCCGAACCTTCGAAAGGTGAGGGCAAGCGTAACCAGCGACCTACGCCGAAAACCGAGGAAGAACTGAAAAAGGAAGAGGAATTGCGGAAGCGTCTCGAACTGGAAAAGGGTGCGGTCGAAGAGCCTGGAGTGGTCACCGTCGATACCAACATCGTCAGCGTCGACGCAGTAGTTTTTAACAAGAAAAGTGGCCAGATAATATCCGGTCTTAAAAGGGAAAACTTTGCGATCTTCGAGAACGGGATCAAGCAAAATATCTCAAGCTTTAATACGCCCGAATCGCCGATATCGGTGACGCTTGTGCTGGAGTACAGCAAATGGACGGAGATGTTCGGCAGGGCCGGCAGCGGCGGATTTGAGCCGGGCGTGTACGAAACGGTCCGGCCCGTTGCGCAATTTCTTTCGAAGTTTATTAAACCCCCGGGCGATTTCGCTTCGGTCATCGCATTCGATATGCGGCCGGCAGTGATCACCGACTTCACCAACGATCCGGGTCGAATCCGTCAGACGATCGAGCTATTACTGCGCAACAGTCCCGCATTCCGTGAGAACAACCTGTTCGACGCGATCCGGTTCTCGCTGTACGGCGGGAAGAGCGAGTCGGAGTTTGTCGATGGTGCGAAAGAGCGATCGATCGAGTACAGCGGGATGACAGCGGTGAAATCCAAACGCCGTGCGATCATTCTTGTCGCGTCGGGAATCGATACTTTTAGCAAGATCAACTACGGCGAAGTTCGCAAGTACATCCAGGAAGCAGGGATTCCGCTCTACATAATCAGCACGGGCAATCTGTTCTATAAGAGGTATGAGAGCCAACTCCCGGCGACGGACGGTGTATTCGGAAGTCCTGGTCGCCTGACGTTCTTACAGGCCAAGAACCAGATGAATACATTCGCGAAGGAATCCGGCGGGATGCACTTCGAGATGACGTTCGAGAGTGAGATACCGGCATACCTGAACTCTATAAACGGTCTGCTCCGCAGTCAATACAGTCTGGCGTATGATATAGATCGGCCGTATGAGGCGGGGAAAAAGTACAAGCTTGAAGTAAAGGTCGATGTTGACGGCGATGGAACTTACGACGATAAACAGTTCGTGGTCCAGCACCGGCCTTTTATCACAACCCCGAAGGATAAAGAGGCCAAGTCGAAGAACTAGAACGGTTTTTCAATATTTTAATGACGGGCGACGCCTCGTTTCGCCCGTCATTTTTATTTGGCCTCGGCCTGATTCGTTGATACTCTCTTAATTTGCGATTTTTATGGATCGGCGCATTGTAGACAGCTATAGAAAAAAGCTTGCGGGCGAAGACGGTTACACGGTGAAACGTGGTGCCACGCTTCGCATCGCTCTCTGCTATCCCAACACCCACGGGATCGGGATGGCGAATCTTGGGCTGCATACCATGTATGAGCTTTTTAACGGCATCGAGGGTGTTTCTTGCGAGCGCGTGTTTCTTCCCGACGCCGATGAGCTGAAAATTTACGAGAAATCACGTACGCCGCTGCTCTCGCTAGAGACTCAAACACCCGTCCGCGACTTTGACGTCGTCGCCTTCTCGATCTCGTTCGAGACCGACTACCTCAACATGGCCCGGATGCTTCAGCTCTCTGGCATCCCGGTTTGGTCGAAGGATCGTAATCATTTTCATCCGCTTGTTGTGATGGGCGGTGCTGCATCATTCCTAAACCCGGAACCGATCGCGGATTTCACCGACGTGATCGCGGTCGGTGAAGGCGAAATTCTCGCCTACCAACTCGTCGACGGGATTCTCGAAAACGAAACGAAGGACGACATTCTTTTAGCCCTCGCACAGATCGGACGCGGATTCTACGTACCGTCGTTCTACGACGTTATCTACAACGACGACGGCACCGTCTTCGATTATCTACCGACGCACGACGGCGTACCGCGTCGCGTCGGACGCGCGCTTGCGAGCGTTAATCCAAAAGAGGGTACGCTCCGGCGTGCGCTGAAACGCGGTGAGAATGAGCTTGCCGATTTTCTTGTTAACCAGGATGTCTTCTGCCCGTCGACGGCCATATGGTCGCCGGGAGCGGAAATGGGTGACCGCCTGCTAGTGGAAATTTCGCGTGGATGTTCGCAAGGCTGCCGATTCTGCTGGGCTGGTTACAACTATTATCCTCCGCGCGTTGTTCCGGCAAAAGACATCCTCGCAAAAGCCGCCGAGTGGCGCTCGAAGACGAACAAGATCGGCCTTGTGTCTACAGCGGTCTGTGACCATCCGGAAATTTCGACCATCCTCCGCGAACTGCGGGCGATGGATTATCGGATCTCGGTCTCGTCGTTAAGGCTGGACCAGATCTCCGATGAACTCCTCGATGCACTCGTCGAATCACGCGATCAGCAGATCGCGGTCGCGCCTGAAACCGGCTCCGATCGGCTTCGCCGTGTGATCAATAAGAATCTGACGAATGACGAGATCGTCGATATTTGCGGGGCTGTCTTCGACCGCGGCATGCTGACGATCAAGCTTTACATGATGGTGGGCTTGCCGACGGAAACCCAGGAGGACCTGGACGAAATGTTCGTGCTCGTCGAGCGGATCAAAGATCGAATGCTCGAGGCGGGTAAGAAATTTGGACGCGCCGGAAAGATCATTCCGTCACTAAATGGGTTTGTCCCAAAGCCGAATACGCCGCTTCAGTGGGACGGGATCCTTGACGAGAAAGAATTGAAGAAACGTATCAAGTACGTTTGCAAGGGTCTCTCAAAGATCCCGAATGTCGAGGTGCGATTTATGTCGTCTCGCATCGCTCACGAGCAGGCGCTGTTTTCATCCGGCGATCGGACAATCGCAAAGGTCATCGAGCGGGCCGCTTCGCTGAACGGCGATATCGGTCAAGCTTTACGCGAGACCGGCGTCGACGCAGCATTTCATATATCCAGGGATCGCGAATACGGTGAATTCCTCCCATGGTCCATCGTCGATTCCGGTCTCTCTTTCGAATTTCTAAAAACCGAACACGAAAAAGCACGAGAAGCTCTTTCGAGCCTCCCGTGCCCCGCGGTGGAAAAATGTACTACGTGCGGCGTGTGCCCTTCGACCTGGCTCGCCGACGCGCCGGAATCCCTTATTCAGATACAACCGGCCAAGATCCGAGCTGCGCTCGCAGCAATTTAATTCTTCAACAGGTAGCCTACCGGTCTCGCCTCGTGATCGAAGTTGTACTTGTACGTGTACAACCCGAACGGCAGCATACTTACAGGCCGCACGTACGCTACACGAGCCTGGACTACTCCGTTCACCGGTTTGATATCGATAAACGCATCTAAGGGAACGTTGTAGTCAAAAGATGCTCTTTTTATCGAAGCCTGAACAACCTCAAGCGGTTTCATCGAACCGGATGCCGCGAGACCCTTAACGACAGCCGTATCCATTTCCTGTCGGAAACTAGCGCCGTCGTACGCAACAGGAACGTAGTTGATACCGGCGTTGCCCGCAAGGGCGAGTACGAGGAAGATCAATAAAAATTTTATCGTCGCGCTGCCGCGCTCGGTATTACGATCGTTATCAAACTTTTTCATTTTTACCACTCCTCGAATCAGGTCGCTTACTTTTTGACAAGGGATTTTAGCGTAGCTGCTATTGCTGATTTAGGTATGTCCGTGTCTGGGATGATCACAGGTTTGCCGATGCCGCGAAGTAGGATCCAGTGTAGTGAATCGCCAATCTGCTTCTTATCGTGTTTGAAAGCCTTAGAAACCTTCGACGGGTCAATGTCGCTGATCGCCGGAAGGACTCCGGCGCGATGCACAACATCGTTCAACAAGTCTACTTCATGCTGACCGAGTAATTCAAGCCTTTTTGATAATTCGACGGCGAACATAATCCCGTAACCGACAGCTTCGCCATGTCTCAAGTATTTGTAATTACTGGCTTTCTCCAGTGCGTGTGCAAACGTATGGCCGAAATTAAGTATTTTCCGCGAGCGGTTAGACACGTTCGCCGGAGCCTCGATCGCGTCATTTTGAACGATTGCCGCCTTGAAGGCGATCTGTGCCCCGAGCAGCTCGACGAGTTCGGCGGTGAACGAACTGTCGGTAAAATGCGACCGAACACTCTCTGGCGGATAATTCTCCAGGAATTTTGCTGTCTGCCCGAAGAGGGATTTCCCGGAGATCGCGCCTTGTTTGACCGCTTCGCAAAAACCGGCGGTTAGCTCCCGGCGGTCGAGCGTCTTCAGCACATCGGTATCGATAAGCACTCCATTCGGCTGGTAAAAAGAGCCGATCAGGTTCTTGCCGAACGCGCTATTTATCCCCGTCTTGCCACCCACCGACGAATCGATCATGGCAAGAAGCGTCGTCGGTATCTGTAGTAATCCGATCCCCCGCAAATAGATCGACGCGGCGAATCCGGCCAGGTCGCCGACGACCCCGCCACCAAGGGCAACGACCGCGTCCGTTCGATTAAATTCGAGTTCACTCAGCACATGCAGTGCTCTCTCGAGAGTTCGCAGGTTCTTGAATCTCTCGCCATCGCCGATCAGATGTACGTGCGCCCGGAAACCGGCTTTAATAAGACTTCTTTTCAAACCATCACCGTACAATCCAAAGACTTTAGGGTTCGACAGGATCAAGACCTTGCCCGGCGCCGGATCCAGACACTTGGCGGCCCATATACCGGCGCTGCCAAGAAGCCGTGGGCCGACGGTAACCTCGTAGGCCGATGGCCGCGCTGGAATCCTTACGGGAATGAACGAGTTATTCATCGAAAGTGTTAGCGAAAACAAAAAGGCCGCGAGGACGGAGCAGCTCGCGGCAGGATTGATAAAGTTTGTGCAGGTGAAGCAACGTGGAAGTGCACCGCACCTGCCAATTTGTGGCAACCGTCCTCACCCCGGTTGTCACTGGAAACGGAGGTTCCACCTACCGTTTCGATGGTCATAATATACAGTCAGCCACGCGGAATATGCAAGCATTGTTTCTGTTTAGCCGAGGGCCGTCTTTATTACGTCCGCGAGACCTTGCGCCTGCTTCTCGATCTCGGTCTGGTCCTTGCCCTCGATCATGACACGAGCGAGGTTCTCGGTTCCCGAGTAACGAAGCAGCAGACGGCCTTTGCCATTCAACTGGTCCTCGATGCGGCGGCTGGCGGCGGCGATCTCCGGGACGTCTTCGAATGGCTGCTTTTCCCGAACCGTGACGTTGACCAGAATTTGAGGATAACGCGTGAACCCGATGCTCATTTCGGAGAAGGTTTTTGACTTGGTAAGGATCGCCTCCAACATTAACAACGTGGTCATAATGCCGTCACCAACCAGGCTCTTGAGCGGAAATATCATGTGCCCGGATTGTTCCCCGCCCAGCTCCGAACCGGTCCTTAGCAACTCGTCGAGCACGTATTTGTC
>JBKKAS010000277.1:0-6233 GCA_046714595.1 Pyrinomonadaceae bacterium
GGACAATGCGTTGAGTAGGGTATACGTCCGGAAATCACAACTCGAAAAATTCAAACCCCACGCTGCCGAGGTGTTTCGTCTCAATCGCGAAGGCGTGAAGTTTCTCGAATCATATTTCGATTACAAATTCCCGTTTCCAAAATACGATCTCGTCCTCATCCCGGAATTTCCATTCGGCGGGATGGAGCACGCCGGTGCGACATTCCTGCGCGAGGACCGCGTCATCTTTACGCAGGAGCCGACAAAGAACGATTACATCACGCGTGCGAACGTCATTTTTCACGAAGCGGCGCACCAGTGGTTCGGTGACACCGTGACGATGAAGTGGTTCGACGACCTTTGGCTGAAAGAGGGCTTTGCCGAGTTCATGGCCTACAAGACTCTCGAAAAGGTGATGCCCGAGTACAACGCGTGGAAGGTCTTCTACGAACGCAACAAACAGGCGGCTTATCTGACCGATTCGACTAAGGGCACGACACCGATCTACCAGGAGATCAAGAATCTAAACTCCGCGAAGTCCGCGTATGGCAATATCGTCTATCGCAAAGCTCCTTCGTTTTTGAAACAGGCTGAGTTCTATATCGGGCCGGATAAGTTTCAGATTGCGGTGCGTGCGTTTTTGAAGAAGCACGAGTTTGCGAATGCAGGTTGGGAAGATTTGGTGAAGGAGTTTGAAACTGCGAGCGGGACGGATCTAACTGAATTTGCCGAAGCTTGGGTGAAGCGCCCCGGAATGCCCGTTCTTCGAGTTAGTACAAAAGTGGAAGCCTGCATAGAGATAACATCGATCTCACAAACCGCGACTCTGGGAGGCGACGCGTATTGGAAAATGCGCATCGCGCCGATAGTGGTGTTCGGCGGTCGGGGCAAAACCAGGAACTACAAGAAGGAAATTCTCCTCGACAAGGCAACGCAGGTTCTCGACTCGCAGAACATCTGCAATGCGCTCGAAATGCCGGTCGCGACGTTCCCTAATTACCAGGACTACGGCTACGGGATCTTTCTGCTTGATGCCAAAAGCCGCGATTATGTTCTGAGAAGTATCCAGGACGAAGAGGACGATTTTCTGCGCTCGATGATGTGGGGTGCGCTCTGGGACAGCGTCCGCGAGGGCGAGCTCGATCCGAAGGAATATGTTGAGCTGGTGATCAAGAATTTGTCTATCACTCCACCAGGCACCACCCCGTCAGCGGAAGCCGCTGCCACCCCTCCTAAGACAGGAGGGGAGTCTGACGAAAGCACGATCGCGACGCTGCTCGGCCGCGTCTCGACGGCGATGACTTACTATGTTCCCGATACGCAGCGAAACGAGTTTGCGCCGAAGCTTGAAGCAGTGCTCATTAACAGAATGCAAAACGCTCCCACACTTGGCCAGCGGATCACGTACTACCGTGCGTTCTTGAACATTGCATCGACGGACACGGCCCGTTCAGTACTTAAGGACATCTTGAATTTGAAATTTCAAATTTCAGATCTGAAATTAAAAACCAAAGACAAATTCGACATCGTCACCCGACTCTTAATTCTTAACGATGCGGACGCTCCGAAGCTGCTCGCCGAGCTTGAGAAATCCGAAACCTCCGACGAAGCCAAACGCTACGCATACGCTGCACGGGCGGGTACACCCACCATCGATAACAAGGCGAAGTTCTGGAATGACTTCACCGCGAACAAAGAGATCTCCGAAAGCTGGATCGAGGCCGCGTTCGGCCCGTTCAATTCCGTCCGTCACGCGGATCTAACGCTGCCGTATCTCGAACGGGCGCTGAAAGAGCTTCCGAATCATAAACGAAATCGCAAGATCTTTTTCGTGAACGGTTGGCTCGGGGCGTTCATCGGAGGGCAGCGAAGCGAAGAGGCGCTGAACATGGTAAATAAATTCCTCGCCGACAACCCGAACCTCGACCGCGACCTGCGTCTTAAAATCCTCGAGAACGTCGACGTTATCGAGCGGGCCGTGAAGATACGAACAAAATATCGATAGCTATGAAATCCTGGATAAATTGTATTGAGATTCGGATGAGAGTGAAGTGAGATATCGAAAAACGGATTACTTTAGACCCTCCAACAAGATCGCATCGTGCTTCCAACTGCCGCGGATCAAGCCGAAATTGCCATCCGGCGAAAACTGCATATCCATGATGCCGTCGTCCTGTAACGTACGTAACAACCGAGGCGACTCTTCATTGATGTTCTGAATCCAAATCGAATCTTCAGCGTTCTTAGCGTTCATCGAATAGCCAACCGTATCACTGGTTTGCCATCTCAAAAAATACGCCATGCCTCCCGCGGATGGAACGGAAAAGGTCCTCAAAACTTCCAGGGTATCAACATTCACGATCTTGACCTTTGTCTGTTTAATACCCCGTTCGTAATGCAACACTGCGAGCAGGGTTCCGTCGGGCGAAAAAGATTGAAAGAATCCTGTCTCGCCCCCGAACGGCGATACATCTCCGGTTTCAAGCGATATCTTCATCAAATTTTTGGTAAGCGCTGATTGATAGTAAAGAAGCTTGTTGTCAGGTGTCACAAAACGCGGATAACCTCCTTCGCCTCGGGTGATCTGGATCTGATCGCTGCCGTCGATATTCATCTGCCATGCCTGGGCTTCACCCGAGCGATTTGATGAAAAGTAAACGAACCGACCGTCAGATGAAACGATCGGAAAGAAGTCGAGACCCTCGCTGTTAGTCAACTGCCGTTGATTCGAACCGTCCGCATCCATTATCCAAATATCTTCGTTTCCGGCGGCGTCGGTTGCATAGACGATCTTGCCGTCCGGCGTGAACGCAAACTGGTCGCGGGCTTGTGTAAGAACTTTGAAACCGCCGGGACTCTCCAGATCGTAGATCGACAAATGAAAGTTCGGCAGAAACGTAGTGGCAAGCAACGAGCTCGCGTCATGATTGAGACTTATATTTCGGTAGTTTGTCAGATCGCTCGTGACGGGAGCCACGCGTCGATCGTTGTAGTCAACCTGCCAGAGTTTGCTTGTTTCGCCAATGTTCTTATCAGCGGAGAATATCAAACCTTTCTTGTCGGGGAGCCACTCGACATCTTCAATGTGGAAGAATTTTTCAGGCATTATTTCGAGCTGCTCACCGGTCTGGATATCAATTTCGACCAGGCCCATACTCTGAGACGCGTTCGAGGAATGTCCGTAAGCGGCCGCAATTGTTTTGCCGTCCGGTGAAAAGGCGTGGCCCCAAAAATAGTTCGCCTCCGCCGATGTTTTGATCGTGCGAATGTTCTTACCGTCAACAGCGGCGATAATTAGTTCGTTTGTAGCTGGCGAGCCCTCATCGGATCGGACGAAAGCGATGTGTCTGCCGTCGGCAGACGCGCTTATCCAACCCTGAGCATCTTCCACGATCTTGATCGGAACGCCGCCAAACACCGGGACACGATAGATTGCCGTAGGCCCAGTGGGGGTGTTTGAATTGCGAACGAAATAAAGCGTGTTGCCATCGTTCGAGAAAGTCAGTCCGTAATAAACATCGTCCGACGCCGGAATGATCGGCGTGTTGTTCGCGGTTTCAAGGTGGCGGAGCCAGAGGCCCTCCTTGCCGTTGGTGATATTTGTGTAAGCAACATACTTACCGTCGGGAGATATGACCGCGTTGTGGACTTTTCCGGTATCGGTGATCTTCACCGACTGAAATCCGGACGAAAAGATCGCCGTTTCCGACTTCAACAGACCTTTTTGCCAGAGCATTGAAGCGAATCCGAGTGAACCGATCAAAACAATCGCCGCGATCAATCCAAACAAATAAGGACGTTTTGAGACAAGGCCCGACCGCCTCGACGAGTTTGCTGCAAGGACCGGCACTCCGTTGCGAGACACGGCCGCGAAAGGTGCCGGTTCGTCGGCAGGTTGCCGAACCTCAGCTATGAACCGGTAACCGCGTCGAGGGATAGTTTGAATGAACGTTGGGTTCGCCGCACTGTCGCCGAGCGCCTTTCGAAGCATCTTGATGTTGAATGTCAGATTGCTGTCTTCGACAAATCGGTCGTGCCAGATCCGCTGCATCAGTTCCTGCTTCTCCACTAACCGGTCAGAATTCTCGACGAGAATGCTAAGCGTCTCGAACATCTTTTTTGTTATCGCAACATTCGTATCGTTGCGCTGGAGCACCTCTCTCGCGGTGTCGAGGCGAAACTCTTCAAACTCGTAAACCTTTCCCGGGTCAAGCATTTTTCGATCTCACAGAAAAACTCATCGAAATCTCAGCGGTATCTCAAGACAAAGGTTCCACCATAAATCTACAGTCCTAGCGTTGGCACGAGTCAATTCTAATCTCACAGGTCGAGAACAACAAATCTTTTTGCTAGCGAAATCCGTCGACGGAAAAATCATGAAAAAGCCCATCCTGATGATCTTGGTTCTGATTGTCTTTATCACCCACACGCGCGCTCAAACCACGGAATTCACGTATCAGGGAAAACTCAACGCCAATTCGGTCCCGGCCAACGGGAATTACGATCTTGAGTTTAGTCTATATCCCTCCGCCGACCAGGGAACAACACTTCTGGGGACGATCCTCTTGCTGAGCGTGCCGGTGAGAAGCGGGGTCTTTACGGTTCGCCTCCAGTTCGGAAACCAGTTTACCGGCGAACCGAGGTTTCTCGAGATCAAAGTTGCGCCTGAGGGTAGCGGCACTTTCACGACACTATCCCCGCGACAACCGATACTGAGCACTCCGTACGCACAGCGCAGTCTGAACGCCACGTCGGCCGACAACGCGCTCTCGTTGGGCGGTCTTCCTGCGGGCGACTACGTCGTGACCTCGGATGTGAGGATGTCGAACGAACGGCTGCCGATGGCGGGAAGCTCGAACTACGTTCGAAATGGGCAGACTTCTCAAGCCGGAGTGAACTTCAACGTTGGCGGCAGCGGCGAAGCGGCCTACTTCATCGCGAACCAATACAACATCGGCAATCGCCGTGTCCTGAGCATAGCCGGTACTGAGAACATGTTCGCCGGAAGATTTACCGGAGAGCTGAACACATCTGGCCAGAGCAACACCTTTGTTGGCGATTCGGCGGGTTTTGGAAACACGACCGGCAGCAGCAACGCCTATTTCGGTACGCGCGCGGGAAGCTCGGGAACTAACGGCGGATCAAATTCATTCTTCGGATTTGAGGCGGGGCTGGCAAACACAGCCGCCGGCAATTCTTTTTTTGGAAATCGATCGGGCGTGACAAATGGAATCGGCGGGGCGAATGCGTTCTTTGGCTCTTTCGCGGGATTCAGTAACACGACCGGAAGCAGTAATACGTTTATCGGCGAGGCGACGGGATTACAAAATACGACCGGCAGCAACAATCTTTTTGTCGGCCGCGGCGCCGGAGGTGCGAACACGCAGGGAATTTCGAATACGCTGATCGGCCACAACTCAAACGTGGGATCCAACAGTTTGACCAACGCTACGGCGATCGGCGCGGGTGCGATCGTCTCGCGAAACAATTCCGTCGTTCTGGGAACGCCAACAAACTCGGTCGGCATCGGTACGACGGCCCCCGCTTCGAAACTCCATGTCGCCAACGGCAGCATCTACGTCGAAGGTCTCGCGAACGGAGTCATTCTTACGTCGCCGGACGGTAACTGCTGGATCTTCAGGGTGACGAACGCTGGAACTGTTTCTCTAGGTCCGGTTGCATGTCCGATGTGATCTCGTATGAAAAGTATTTCTCCGATCCTGACATTCGCCGCAGTCGTGATCTTCGCGATTTCGGGTCTTGCCCAAACGGGCGGCGGATTCGACCTTTCGCACAATGTAATTTCGGGCGGCGGTCATCGTGCGACCGGCGCCGGCTTTACGCTTGAGGGAACAGTCGGGCAGCCGAATGCCGGCGACGCGAGCGCCGCGGGCACAACGATCTTGCGGAGCGGTTTTTGGGAGTTCGAAGATTTGGCGCCGACCGCGGCGAACATTTCGATCGGCGGACAGATCCGCACGGCTACCGGCATCGGCATAAGGAATGTTCAAGTCACCCTCACAAATCTGGCGACCGGTGAAACGAGTTCTGCATTGTCATCAACTTTTGGCTACTACCGTTTCGATGATGTCGCCATCGGGCACCTTTACCTCTTGACCGTCAGAGCGAAGCAATTCGTTTTTGAACCGGACATGCGGATCCTTTCGCCGCACGACGATCTGTCGAATGAAGATTTCATGGCAAATCCGGTTTATCGATAATTAACTAGCTGCGAAGCCGAAGATCGACTCTTA
>JBKKAS010000278.1:0-2458 GCA_046714595.1 Pyrinomonadaceae bacterium
ACCGTCCGGATCGCCGAGCGGCACACCGAGTCCGTCACCGTCCGGATCGCCGAGCGGCACACCGAGTCCGTCACCGTCCGGATCGCCGAGCGGCACACCGAGTCCGTCACCGACCGGATCACCGAATCCAAGCCCGAGCCCAAGCGGTTCGCCTAATGCCGGCGACCTGTTCGCGGGACTCACGGGCCCGACCATCAACGGCATTCTGCCGGGTGGCTTTGCTCAATTTGAAATTCACAGCAGCCGGCTCGAACTCGAGGTTCGTATCCAGCGTGTGAACCTTTCCGCAGGCACGCAGCTTGGCGTCCTCGTTGACAACGTCAACGTAGGTTCGCTGTTCCTCGAAAGCGGCGGCGAAGGCAGGCTTCGCAACCGAACGGATGACGGCCAAGTAGTTCCAAACATAGTTGTCGGATCGACCATCGTTATACGAAACGGCGGATCGACCATCCTGAGCGGAACGTTCATGGGCTTTACCGGCCCGAGTCCCAGTCCGAGTCCGACGGCAAGCCCGTCACCGGGCGGTACGCCAAATCCGACTCCGAGTCCGAGTCCTTCGATGGGACGCGCATTCGAGTCGCATCTGGTCGGAACAGGAATGCAGCCCGCGGTGCAAACGAATGCGACAGGCGAGATCAAGGTGACGCTTAACGCCACTGAGACGCAGGCGACGATCTTTGGCGAATTCCACAACCTCGGCAGCAACCAGACCAGTGCACGGATCGAGGCACTCGTCGGCGGCGGAGCGGTCATTCACAACTTCGGAGTTGTCGGTGGCAACAATGGCAATTTCGCATCGGTTACGATCGCCGTCTCGGCGGCACAGGTCAGCCAGCTCCGTTCCGGACTGTGGTCGGCTGTGATCACGAGCGTGAACAATCCCGGCGGCGAGATCCGTGGCCGATTCATTCAACGGTCGAATGGCGCAGACTTTGACGGCGACGGCAACAACGACTTTGCCGTGTTCCGTCCGAGCGAAGGCGTGTGGTATTCGATGAACAGCAACGGCTACGGCACCTCGGCGTTCGGAACCTCGACTGACAAGGTTGTCTCTGCCGACTACGATGGCGATGGCCGCACGGATACTGCGGTATTCCGTAACGTCGGCGGTGCCGGGATCTGGGAGATCAAACGGAGCTCGGATGCAGGCATCACAGCCACGCAGTTCGGCTTCGCGACCGATATCCCGGCTCGCGGCGACTTCGACGGCGACGGCATCAACGATGTCGCCGTGTATCGTCCCGAAACCGGTGTCTGGTATGTCAAGAACAGTACGAACACGGGCTACACAATCGTCCGGTTCGGTCTGGCTGAGGACAAGCCGATCCCGCTCGACATGGACGGTGACGGACGTGACGACATCGCGGTCTACCGCCCGAGTACCGGTAGCTGGTACTGGATACGCAGCTCTGACGGACAGACCGGTGCGACACGGTTCGGTCTCGACGGCGACGTCCCGGTCCGCGGCGACTTCGACGGTGATGGAAGATCTGACGTAACTGTCTATCGTCCATCAACCGGGATCTGGTACACGCTGTTCACTTCGAGCGGCAACTTCCAGGCTGTTCGATTCGGGCTGGATGGTGATATTCCGGTAGCCGGCAACTACGATGGCGACAATACGACCGACATCGCGTTGTTCCGACCGTCGGATGGCAAATGGTACATCTTGCGGAGTGTTGATGGAGCCTTTCAGTCGATGCATTTCGGCTTGACGGGCGACGTGCCAACGATCGCGAGGTAAAAGAAAGAAGGGCGGGGGATATCCCTCGCCCTTCCGCAAACTTTATAACTCAGACATGCCTAATTTGAAAAGCCACCGGGAAGAGCTCTAGAAGGAAAGCTTGTTTGGGTTACCGGATGATCCCCGCTGTTGAGCCCTCCTCGCAGCCGGGATCTTCCTCGTTAGATCATAGCTAACACTTTTTCGATCTGTTTTATATGACGCATTTCGTGACCACCCTTTAGTGCGAGCCATTCATGCGCCGAGATCTCACCAAAGAAGGGGTGAGGGAATTTGAGCTCGCTGCCCCCAACCGTTTCAAAAAGCTTTCGCATCTCGGTCAAGCGGTCGGCGGTTTCGTCGAGCCTCGCCAGCGACTCTGAGATAGACCTTTCTCCGGACGGCTTAACGAAGTCAGGGGCCTCGACTTTAATCGCGGCGATCTCGGCTCCTTTCTGTAGAAAATTATCCGACATCGTCGCGGTTCCGTCTGACGCCTGACCCGCATCCGCTGCTTTCTTTAAAAGCCTTGCGCAGATCTTAGAGGTGGCTTCATCGACGATCGAGATATGCTCGACGATCTCGGCGATGGTCCACTTTTCACCGTCAGGTAGCGCGGAAACTTGTTCGGGCCGCAGTGCGGAAACCATATCTTTCAGCCGCGCGCGGATCTTGTCGTTGCCCGCGTAGATCTGTTCGATCGTTTCGTATTTCATAAGGTAGTGAATCGTGAAT
>JBKKAS010000279.1:0-7823 GCA_046714595.1 Pyrinomonadaceae bacterium
CAGTCAAACTCATCTTGGCATCGCTGCTGGATCCTGTTGCGCGCTCCGATTTCAGTCCGTCATTTTCCGCGCGAAGTATCAAAACCTGGTTTCGATTGATCGAATTCGCAAGCAGGAACCCACCGACTACGCCGGCGGCGAAAGCAATCAAAGCTATGAGAAACCGCCTGCCCTTCATCGAAGAGAATATTAACAAACCGCGATGCCAAACAAAAAAGCGTCGTCAATCTTTAAGACTGACGACGCTTTCACTTGACGCGAAGAAAAATTATTTCTTGTTTGGGCCGCTCGGAATGTACGGCAGATCGTCGGCGCGGCGGCGGATCGGCGGATCGCTCGCGCGTCGTCGGGGCACCGCAGTATTGTCGCGGCGGTCGACGCTCCCCGCAGGTAAACCCTTCCCGTGAACCGCCTCGACTAAAATTCTGGTGATCTCCTGCGAAAGAGTTCTGTGCTCGGCGGCTGCCCTGCGGCGAAGCGATTCCTTCAGCTCGTTCGGAACATACGCCCCGATAAACACACCTTTGCGGTTTGCCATACTAGGGATTCTCCTATTTAGAATCTTAGGGACGAATTGCCTATTGCAATGGAGCAGCCTGTAAGCCGAATTTTGTAACCGTCATTACGACGGCGGCAATCATTCATCTAGGCCGTTCGTTACCGAACGGCTCGAGCGACCTACCCGGAAACGCCGCCGGTTCGTCACCGACAATGAGCGGGCAGCTCAAAACACGTTTCCCTATTTGGTCTTGCACCACGAGGAGTTTACCTGGCCGCGACTGTTACCAGACGCGCCGGTGAGCTCTTACCTCACCCTTTCACCCATCACCTTATGAGATCTCAAATTTTGAAGTCTGAAATTTCAAAAGGCTGGAATACTCTCTGTTGCACTTGTCGTCACCCGCTTTCACGGGTGCCCGGACGTTATCCGGCTCGTTGCCCTATTGGTGTTCGGACTTTCCTCTTCCGCTAACGGAAGCGACTGCCCGGCCTGCTCCATTGCGAGGCCGGAACAGTATAGCAAAAAATGTTGAACGTTTGAAATCCTTGTTACGACAAAACTCTGGTGGTGCAGGCTAGATTCGGGGCCGCACACGACGCTCAGGCTGGATGAGGTGGGACCATTTCTCATCGATGTGCCGGCCGAGGACCGCTTCGACCTCGTCAGCGGTCCGGGACTTCTCGATGTCCTTTACCAGAGCAGCCGCTTCTTGATATGCAATTCCGGAGATTACTTTTCGCACGCGAAGAATGGAATTTACGTTCATGCTAAGTTCGGTCGCGCCCATTCCGATAAGCAGCGGCAGGTAGAATGGCGAGCCCGCCATTTCACCACAAACGACGAGGGACTTTTCGGCCTCCGACGTCGCCGCGATAACGGCTCGAACCGCGCGGATAACTGCCGGGTGAAGGGTTCGAAACCAACCCGCGACCGATTCGTTGTCCCGATCTACAGCGAGCAAGTACTGAACTAAGTCGTTAGTGCCAAGACACATGAAGTCGCTTTCCTCAACGATCTCATTAATAAGCAGGACGGCCGATGGTACCTCGATCATCGCGCCGATCCGGGGTTCTCCGGTCAGGACGCCTTTAGCCAGCAGTGAATTCTTTTCGGCCTCGACAAGCGCCCGGACCTCGAGGATCTCTCCCACACCGGAGACCATCGGTACAACGACGTCGATATTGTTATTGTGCGATGCTCGCAAGATCGCACGAAGCTGCGTTCGGAGCTGGCGACTGTCGGCAAGCCCGAGCCTGATCGCCCGTAATCCGAGGGCTGGATTCTTCTCGCGCATGTGACTTTGGCCGTACACCTGTTCCGGCCCGATATCGAACGTGCGGATCTTAACGCCGTCGCTGCCCGCGAACTCGGCAATCTCCCGGTAGGCCTCATACTGCTGGTTTTCACTTGGGAACCCCTTGAATCTGTTGAAAAGAAACTCAGAACGATAGAGCCCGATGCCCCGGGCCCCGATCCGCTTCGCCCTCTTGTACAACTCCGGCAGATCGACGTTCACTCGCACGATGATCTCGCGTCCATCGAGCGTCTTCACATTTGTATCCGGGACGGTAACGTCGTTGTAATTTACCTGCTGGAATTGAGCGACCGGCAGCCGGTATCGCTCGAGCGTTTCAACACTAGGATTCAGGATGACGCTTCCGTTGTACCCGTCGACGATCGCGGGATCGCCTGTGTCCACGCGGCGGAGGATCTCCCTAACACCCGTGACGGCCGGCACGTTCAGCTCGCGGGCGAGGATAAATGTGTGCGACGTCCACCCGCCGTGTTCGGTGATGACGGCGGTCGGCTGATTACCACTCTGCTCGGCGAGCGTCGAAGGCATCAGCTCTTTCGCGACAATGATCGAATCTTTTTCAAGCGCGGCACTCGGTTCACCACCGCCGAGCGCATTTAAGATTCGTTCCGCGACGTCTTCGATATCGATATAACGTTCGCGCAGATGTTCGTCGGCGATCGCCTTGTACTTGGCTATATAACTATCCGTGACGACCTTGACCGCCCACTCGGCATTTACCTTTTGCTCGGAGATGGCGGCCTCGACCTTCGAAAGCAACGACGAGTCTTCGATCATCGAACGCTGAGCTTCCATGATTCCCGGAAGAGATTGCGTGGATTGTCCGCCGACAAGACGGTTCAGCTGACGGCGGGCAAGACGAAATGCGGCGCGGGCGCGCCGTAACTCACGCTCGATGGCAGCGTCCTCAATATCAACGCGGAAGAATTGCCGCGTAGTGCCGTGCAGGCAGACGACGCGGCCGATCGCAACGCCCCGCGACATGGCCCGTGCTCTAAGTCGGATCTCACCGCCATTACGATGTGCGTTCACGCGAGTTTTTGAATTGAGCTCGTCCATGAGGTACTGGCGGAAAGTCAGACGCGCGTCTTAGCTGCCGAAACTGAAGCCGCTGCCACCGCTCCCGCTTTGTGACGGGAAAAACGGGCGAAGCAATCCGGCAAACGCCGCGAGATTTCGCGTTTGGATAAGGATCTCGCCAGGCCCGTTGAATTCAGCGACCATCCCTTCGCCGCTGAGGAAACTGCGAAAGAATCCACTCTTTGCAGCCTTTCGAAGGTTGTATTGCATGTGGCCCTCCCATGCGACGAGATGACCGGTATCTACAACGTACTGTTCGCCCGCTCGCACCGTCTTGCGATGGATCGCACCGAATGACGAGACCAGTAACAATCCGGTACCGCTGACCTGTAACACGAAGAGTCCCTCACCGCCGAAGAACGACTTTGCTCCGCCAAACTTCGTGTCGACCTCCAACGTCATATCGCCGGCAAGATACGAACTGGATTGCACCATGAATGTTTGTCCCTGCATCTCGAGGCCCGCCACGTCGCCCGGAGCACCCGGTGCAAAGGTGACCTCGCCCGGACCACCCTTCGCTGTGAAGGTCGACACGAACGCGGATTCGCCGCCGGCCGCACGTTTCAACGCACCGAAAACTCCGCCCTTCATCTCGGAATAAAGATCGACGTTTGCGGACATCGAGACCATCGCCCCTGCCTCGGCGTGGATCGCCTGCTCAGGCTGCAGCTTGACGACAGCGAGAGCGAACGCTCCCTGATGCTCGATCTCCCACGTATATCCGCGCCCCTGACCGCGGCCGTCCGCGTCGAAGTGAAATGCGCCGCCAGTGGTTTGCGATACCGGACGCGGCTGTGCGAGAGGTGGTGGAATATTGGCCGGCGGAGCCGAAGCCTGTGGCTGCAAAGTAAGGCCGCAGGATCCGCAAAACTTAGCGTTTGACATCAAGGCGGCATTGCATTTCGGACAGTTCATAACTTAGGTATGCATGACAACTCCCTTAGATTTTTCGATGATAATATTCGCCGCGGCCTCGGCGTCGTGCGCAAAATCGAGGTATGAAATGTCGTCGTCAGAGACGACTAGATGTTTCTTCCAGGATTCGACGACATCCCGCCAACAGTCGCCAACCAGGACGATGGGTCGTCGGTCAAGCACACGCGTCTGAAGCTTGTTCCAAACAAGCGAAACCTCCGTCACCGTACCCATGCCACCGCGAAGCGCCACAAAACCGACCGAGCGCGTTATCAGCTTTTGCAGGCGATCGTAGAAATGGTCCGTCGCTACTTTATCGGTGAGGTACCGGTTGGGCTCCGACTTGAACTGGTTCATCACAATACCGAAGACGCGACCTCCAGCCTCGCGAGCGCCGCGCGACGCGGCTTCCATCACGCCAAGATAGCCGCCCGTGCAAATCGTAAAGCCGGCCTTCGCCAGCCGCAAACCGATCTCGCGTGCGTCTCGATACTCGTCCGAGTCATGACCACACTTAGATCCGCCGAAAATGGTCACGATCCTGTCTTCAGAATTTTCAATCACGTGGGTTTCTCTTCCAGTTAAAGTTTTTCTAAATCGATGTTCCCATTATAGCCCACGATATTTTGTTAACAAATGCTTACGCATTGCCAACCTCTTCAGGAGTCAGGTTGCCCGCTTCGTGGATCGCCTTCGTCGTATCGGTGAACAGCAGGATGATACTGCCCACAATAAAGAAGAATATCAGGCCCAGAATCGCGTGTCGGAAAGAGCCGGTCGCACCGACGATAATTGTAAACATCAGTTGGCCCATCCACGATGTCCCCTTTTCCGAGATCTCGTACAGGCCAAAGAACGACGATTCGCGCCCCGGCGGGATCATTTGTGAATAGAGCGATCGCGACAAAGCCTGCGCGCTGCCAAGTACCATGCCGATAAGCGCGCCGAGAATGTAAGCCTGATAGCTGGTTGCAAAAAAGCCGTAGGCATAGATTACGATGCCGCACCAGATAATGAGCGACAGGATGATGGTCCGCTTTGCACCCAGGTAACGCGAGATACGTTCGAAGATCAGAGCACCGGCGAACGCCGAAATTTGCGCGACTGCAAAAATGACAAGCAGAAACGAATTGTCCGAGGGCAGGCCCTTGGAGGTGAACAACTCGTACGAGATGAAAACCGACGCTTGCAGGATGACGGTCTGGATCCCGTCGTTGTAGAAGAGGTACGCGATCAGGAACAGCCGCGTGTAACGCAGCCGCCGCAA
The DNA here is from genome assembly GCA_046714595.1 of Pyrinomonadaceae bacterium. Classification (GTDB taxonomy): domain Bacteria; phylum Acidobacteriota; class Blastocatellia; order Pyrinomonadales; family Pyrinomonadaceae; genus OLB17. The sequence goes on from JBKKAS010000279.1 coordinate 5,080, forward strand.
CTCTCTTAGGGTCTGCCACAACTCGGCAAAGCCGACGGTGACGAGATTCTTTTCGTTCGGGATTTCCCTGTCAGCGCCGCGCGTCTTGATGAGATAGAACGTTACCGCGGCAAAAACGCCCCACCAGAGTGACGCGGCGAGGAATGAGATCCGAACCGCTGTTCCGGTTGTGATCCCAAACCATCTCTCCGCATAATTCAGGAAGATGAGATCGAGTACGAGTACGAGAAAGCCGCTTAGGTAGCCGAGCCCGTAACCGTAGCTCGAAACTTTATCGCGCTGGTCTTCGGTCGTTATGTCGATAAGGAATGCGTTGTAGAAAACGTTCGTGGCGGCGAAGCACATTGTCGAGACGATAAAAAGAACGCTGCACGCGACATATGATTCGCTAACAAAAAACAGCAGGGCACCGGCAATTACGCCTGCATAGCAGAACACGGCCATCATCCATTTTTTCAAATGGGTGTAGTCGGCGATCGCGCCGAGCACCGGGAGGAAGACGACCATCGAGATAACGGAAACCGCGGTGCAGAAAGCGGGCAGGCCTTTCGGTGTGACTTTGAAAACGAGCAGATCAAGGATGACACCGTCTTCGCCGACGGCCTTTCGCGCGAGATCGAGAAGGTACGGTCCGATCAGGACACCGACCACGACCGTGAAAAAAGCGGAATTCGCCCAGTCGTAGACCATCCACCCAAATATCTCTTTGCGGTCATTGCGGGGAAAGCCGGCTTCGTTCACGGGCAAATCTTCTCTGTTATGGCAACGTATTGTCAATACGCCCGGGATCGCACCCTTCTTCTCCGCATCGCCCCTTACGGTGCCCGTTACCTCAACGCCCTCGAAGACCGACCCAGCCAAATAGCAAAGACAAATTCGGAGACAGATCGACCCACGGCGGAGCCCTGATGCCTCGCGGACCGGAAAGATGCCGTTAACATGTTCCAGGCTCCGCTTTTCTTGACATCCCTGCATCAAACGGTATAAATTGTTCACACCATTCTGCTTAAGTTTATCTTTTGTGAAAACTAGTCTTTGGAAGGGGCTGTAATCGATACATCGTTATTCAGCTTTTTTTTGTAAATTTTGAGGAGGGAGAAAACAACTATGTTTTGGACCAAGAATAAAGTGTCCACGCGAAAAGTGATTTTGTCAGTGGCCGTTCTGTGTCTCGCGGCTATCGGACTGATCACTGGTGCGCAATTTAACTCGACCGACGCGAGTACCGCTCTGTCGGCGACGAATTCTTCCGCGGCATCTCCAGCCGCGACGTTTCCGGCTAATGCGGGTACTCTGGGAGCTGTTCCTGACGGTACCGGCGGTGCCGGCTTATGCGGAGCAAACAAGGACGTAACCTTTACGGTCGCGGGAATGAGCGCCCCAATCTCGAACGTCGAGGTCTCATTCACTATGACACACACGTGGGTGGGCGACATGCAGGTTGCGTTGTTGGCGCCCGGCGCAACTCCGTCGCACTTGCTATTCAGTCGTACCGGCGCGGCGACAGCCACCAGTTTTGGCGATGATTCGAATATGCTCGGTCCATACAATTTCAAGGATTCGGCAGCCGGCACGCATTGGTGGACCGCGGCGGCTAGTGTCACGACTGCGGTTCCGGTCCCCACGGGTGATTATCGCACGGTGGCAGCCGGACCGGCGGCAGCGCCGCCTGCGCTGACAACGATGACAACTACTTTTGCCGGTTTGACGACGCCCCAGACCAACGGCTCCTGGACGCTGCGGTTAAACGATTGCGGCGGTGGTGATACGGGTTCCGTTTCGGCAGCTTCCCTGACTCTTACCGGCGGCGCGGCGGTTGCAAGCGACGCGCCGATGGATTTCAACGCCGATGGCCGAAGCGATTATGTCGTCATCCGGAATGTGGGCGGTGGCCCGAGCGGTCAGATTCGCTGGTTCTACAATCTAAGCAGTGGCGGTTCGACCGTTGCTCTCGACTGGGGCATTGCAACCGACTTCTTCATTTCTGAGGATTTCGACAACGATAACAAAGACGATATCGCGGTCTGGCGTCCGGGTGCGGCAACGGTTGCGGCATTCTACATCTTGAACAGTGCAACGAGCACGGCTCGGGTTGAAGCTTTCGGTCAATCCGGTGACGATCCGACCATTGTCGATGACTACAATAACGATGGCTCGGCCGACCTTGCGGTTTATCGTGCCGGCGCAAGTGCAGGAGATCAAAGCATCTGGTTCTATCGCACGTCTGCGGGCGGCGCAGTTACGTACTTCCCGTGGGGACAGAACGGCGACTTCCCGGCACCCGGCGATTATGACGGAGATGGCAGCGCCGACTTTGTTGTCCAGCGTAACAACGGAGGCGGCCAAGCCGCTTTCTGGAGAAACCTGACGACCGCTCCTGACGATCTCGTGATCTTCGGAACACCGACCGACGTTATCGTCCCCGGAGACTATGATGGCGATGGCAAGACCGATATCGCAACGATTCGCGGATCTGGTGGTCAGATCAACTGGTTCATCGAACCGAGCGGCACTGCAGGCGTTCAGGTCGACCAGTTCGTCTTTGGTTTGTCGGCCACGGACTTACCGCCCCAGGGTGACTACGAAGCCGATGGTAGGACAGAAGCCGCGATTTGGCGACCGAGCGCAACAGCCAACCAGACTGTATTCTGGAGCAGGGAGAGCGACAGCGGAACTGTCGCATCATTCCCGCTTGGATCGAACGGCGACTATCCCGTTGCTAACTTCAACGCGCACTGATCATC
>JBKKAS010000280.1:0-2272 GCA_046714595.1 Pyrinomonadaceae bacterium
GAAGAAGGTTTGAGCGATCTTCGTATCGCATCGGGAAATAATTCAAAAGATCTTCGACGGTCGCATCCACGGGGTCGCTCTTTGCGGATTCCCCGGCGACGGCGATCGCCAGTTTTCGAGCCATCGCGGCTGAGAGTTTCGAGATCCCGTGTTGGTGAAACTCGATGATGGGAGTGTCGAGGGTGAGTGCCATTCGAGAGGATTTTAACACAGGGAGTATGTAACTTTCGCCTTAATGGGTTTCCAGGCTGAATGGGTTGAAGTCGGTCTCGCGGTCGTAAAAATCCTCTTGTTCTGCTCGTTTGAGAAAGTTAACGATCCAGTATGTGAATGGCGTTGCGATAACTTCCCAAAACACTTTTATAAAATAGTTACCGATCATAACGCTGACTACTTGCTCGTTCGACCATGTCCCGAGAAAAGCGATCGGATAGAAGATGACGCTGTCGATGGCCTCGCCGGCGAATGTCGAGCCTATCGTGCGCAGCCAGAGAAACTTTCCCTCGGTCATGACCTTCAATTTCGCGAGCACGAACGAGTTAATGAATTCCCCCGCCCAGAATGCGACGAGAGACGCGAGAGTTATCCGGGCCGTTTGTCCGAAGATAAAGTTTACGGCGCTTTGATGCTCGGGCGACATGGTCGGAGCTGGCGGAAGGGCGGTGACGACGAACGACATTATCGAGGCAAAGATCAATGCTCCGAAGCCGGCCCACACAGCACGTCGTGAACGAGCGAAGCCGTATACTTCGGTCATGATGTCGTTGAATAAATAACTGATCGGGAAAAACAGCACGCCGGCACCGTAAATATATTCACCGTAAAAGGGCAGGTCGATCGACGATACCTTGTGCACGCCGATTAGGCTTGAGCAAAGCAGAACGGCGACGAACGCCGCCATGATCAGGTCGAAGTATTTGTATCGTCTCGGTGACTGCATCACGCGGATTCTAGCATAGCGAGTCGCCCTCGGATGCCGCCGAAAAAACAAAAAAATCGGAAGCAGCCGCCAGGGCCACTTCCGTAGTTAAAGGAGAAAACTATGAGGTCGGTAAACTTAGAAACTCACCCTAAGTTAATTCGGAAACATGTTTCGTCAGACGCGACTTGTGCCGGGCAGCTGTGTTCCTGTGAATAAGCCCCTTGTTGACTGCCTTGTCGATCAGAGAGACCGTCGGGTTCAAAAGTTCGGTGCTCGCATTCTTGTCCGTCGCCAACAATGCCGATCGAAGCTTCTTGATCTGCGTACGCAGCTTGCTTCGGTTGCTTCGGTTGATCTCGTTGCGCTTAATATTTTGTCGAACGCGTTTTTCAGCTGATTTATGATTTGCCATTAATATTCCTTACCCAAAGAAAAGTCAGATTATAGTTGCCGAGGCGTGTAACGTCAAGCGTTCGCTAGTGGTCGTGTAGCTAGCACATTATATGTCCGGTTGAATTAGCAAGTTAGATGTCCGCTTTCGGTGATTGAGGGTACGGGACAATAGCTTTGGAGACCTACTCCGCACCAAACCCGCCGTCGGAATTTTCCCTAGGATGATTAAAAGAAAAGCGGCCGCAACGGCCGCTTCGAGATCATCAATAAGCTCAATTTTCGCAGTTTATTTTTCGGCGACACCTTGCACGAAGTCAGTCGCTGCTCCGGTGCCGTCAAATGGAGAACTAAGATCGGTCTGGATGATATCCGAGTTTCCACCGCCGGTCACCTGATATCTCGGTGGCAGAAAGTCCGCTCCGAGGTTGTTTGGATCGTACGGAACGATGACTACGCTTCCGTCGAATTTTAGATTGCAAACAAATTATTTCTCCGCAATGCCCTGCATTATGTCACTGACGCCTGAGGTGTTGCTGAAAGTAGATGTGATATCGCCGTAAATGAGGTCCGAGCCGCCGCCGCCGGTAATTTGGTATCTCGGTGGTAAAAAACTGGTCGTGTGGTTTTCCGGAATGTAATTCCGTCTGTTGTAAGGTGCGATAACGACGTTGCCGATCACCTGTCCGTTACCGCCGCCGTGTCTCAGCCACCCGTCCTCACCAACAACTACAATCAGTCCTCGAAAGCTAAAATTGCCGGTGTTGGTTAGTTGTCCTGTCACGATAAGGAATCCGCCGCCACTGCCGCCGACTGTACAGCTTCCTTCACAGAAGGTGATACCCGTACCGCTTGAAAAATTGCCGGGATTATCCGGAACGACAGCCGGGGTAGTCCCATTTGACGAAACGAAATAACGATCGCTCCCCTGAGCCATGGCCCGCATATCATCGATAAAGG
>JBKKAS010000281.1:0-6235 GCA_046714595.1 Pyrinomonadaceae bacterium
CTGCGCGTATAAACTGAATACAACGGCACTCAAGAAGAGAATTCCGACGACGACGGACGACATCATGAAGAACTTTTGGCGGGGCTTGAACTCGGCGCCGGCCGAATTCGATTCAATTAATTTGTCAAACAATTCACTTCCTCCTAATCGAAGCCGGGTGCCAACCGTCACCCAGTTAGACACCCGGCGGAGGAATATGTTCCCAGGGCGTCTGCGGAGTCTATATCGAGTCTGCCGAGTCCATCGGGTCTATCGAGTCCGTGTGACTCGCGGGACTCGACAAACTCGACAGACTCGACAGACTCCCCCAGACTCTTTAAGCTTTCGGCAAACCGTGAGGCTTTCTCACAAGCGCTCGGGTTTGCTTGAGAGCTTCTTCAAACGCCTTCTGATCGCGTTGCGGATTGCAGTGAACCGCTCGGTCGTCGATGAATGCGGCCGCTCGCGGTTTCCCCTGACCGATATAAACGTCGGTGTACGGAAAGCCATGTTTCTCAAGCCATTCGATGACCTTCACGCGCAGTTGACCCGGCGTGATCCGCGAGCCTTCGAGAACGTCCTGTGCGCAGCGTGAAGTGAAGATCGTTATCTCAGCGATCTTGGCGAGTTTCTGCATAAACTCAAGAGCTCCGGGTATCGGTGAGCCGAAATGATCGATGCCTTTCCACGAGTCGTACTTGGCAAGCACACCGTCGAGATCCACGCAGACGCGACTTCGCGTCGGTTCGGTTTTGGTCTTGCGTGGGGTTGATGGTTTGTACTCAGCCTTCTTTTCTTTCGTTCTACGGATCTTCGGTAATTTTGACGGCCGCGCCGCCATCATTGCCTCGATCGCATCGCCGCCCTCGAGCCACTCCGGTTCACCGGCGACAGCGTCAAAATTCCAAAGCCGCGTGTAATGGTGCCGCGTGTGATGGCGTCCCGGTGTCCGCAGCGTGTATGGAAGGTCGTCAGGCCCGACGACACGTTTCGGGGGAAACTGTTCGGGCTTTCGCGGAAGACCGAGCTCTTTCCAATCGGATCGGAGCGCGTCCGCGAAATCATACACATCGGCGAGCGGATATTCTTTATCGAGTAAAACCCAGACGTGATAACCGCCGGCGCCGTTACTGTCCATGAGCATCGCATCCATCCCCTGCTCGCGGAGGCGTTCGGCCCATTCGAGTGCGGCGTTGAAGTTCGCTTCGGCGACCTCGTCGCTATTTGGCAGACTTTCATCATGCAGATCGACATCGACCGCGAACCATTTCGCCGTGCTGTGATCCGAGATAGAGTGAAGACCGATAAGGTGCGCGGGAGATTTCCCCGAGAAGTGCCGGTGAAGTTTGTTGAGCGTCACCATGTCGGTGCCCAGCTTTCGACGCTCGACGATCGGCAACATTACGACGCCGATCTTGCCGTCCTTAAGCGTGTACTGGCTCCAGACGTCGCGGCGATTTACGAGACGTTCCATCGCCCACTCCGCGAGCTTGTCCGCATAACGCACCCATTCGGAGGCGATCCACAGAAGGCGTTTGTTACCGTCGAATTCTGCGAAAGGAGCTGCCATATTTCGATTTGGGATTTCGGATTTGGGATTTGGGATTTGGGATTTCCCGTTATGCTATAGAGAACTGGATTAACCGCAGGGTCTCATTTAACGACGAAATCCCAATTCCCAATTCCCAATTCCCAAATCGTTAAGCTTTCTCCCATCCTCCAATAAAATTTTTCGCCGCAAGTGCGTCGAAAAGCTTCCTCGCATCTTTTTCCGTGCTGGCGATCTTGATGTCGCGTTCCAATGGATTCTGGCGGTTGGGGCTGAAATCTGTGAGATAAACGACGTAGGGCGGAAACTCGACCTCGTTCTTGTTCGTTTTCCAGAGCAGCAGCTTCCGGACCATCTTGTTACCCTTCATCGTCTTTGTATAAACCTGACGCTCAAGCATCTCGCTCGGTTCTGCTTTCTCGAGATGCGCCGATTTATCGATTTCGGGGACTTTAACGAGATCGCCGATCTGTCGAATATTCACGTCATCGACGACCGCCTCTTTGTCTTCGCGAAGTCCTATAAACTGCGGCGAGATCACGCTGACGAGCGGCAGACGTGAAAGAGCCTTGTACCGTTTGCCATCCCACTCGAGCACCATTCGATTCACCGGACCGCCGCGGGCGCGTTCGGCGATAAGGTCGAGAAATGAGATCTCGATCACTGGCCCGGGTTTTATCATCTCGTACGCGACGTAATCGTTATTGACCGCAACATACTCGGACGGAACGATCCGTTTGCGAAGGGTCTTCACAAACTCGCGCCGGTCATCGTCCGTAAATCCGCCGCCGACTCGCGTGAACTCATGAAACGTGCCGTCGTCTCGCATCACGGCCACCAACAGATCGTGGAGCATCCCTTTACGATCATCCGTCCCTTCCGAAAAGCCGATGATCGCCACATCGATGTTGTGGCGGGTCTTTATTTTAAAGAGCCCGGCGGTGTCATGACGCACCACCACGCCCTCGGCGCCTTCACCGACAACCCACTCGGTGAACGCTTCGAGTATCTTGTCCGAGGTGTCAACCTTTCGATGTTCGACCGGGTGTACAGCCTTACCTTTGCCGAACCACTTGTCGAGGAGCTCGAAAACCTTCGCGACCGATGTTACGGGTTCATCGTTAAATTGAACGATGTCGAAAACCGCGAGTCCCAGCTTTTCAAGTTCCTTCTTCGATCCGGGCTTGCGAAGGATCCCGACAACTTGCTGGACAGGATGTGCCTTGGTCGCACCTTCACGCACATAGTACTCACCTGCCAACACGCAGCTCTTGACCTTTGCTTTCTTGAGCAGCGTCTCAGCTTCGTCAAGACAGGGAAGTCCAACTCGGACGGTTGCTCCGGGATTTACAGAAACGATCTTTTTACCGTCGAAGAACAACAGCGCAAACTCGCCGTCGTACTTTCGAGAGACAAAATAACCGCGCGCTTTTGGGATCTTGAACGCGTCTTCGCTCGAAACGGCGCGAGTGATGCCGCTGACGCGACGTTTGTAGTCCTGCGATTTGACGTGAAGCGACGGGTCGGCCAGGTCGGCCGCCTTGCCGACGCAGTAGTCGAACTTGCACGAGAACTTCTTCTTGTCGAAATCAAGCTTCAGCGGCATCGAGTTGTTTTGGTTTCTTAAGCTCCATGTTCGAGAGATGCATGATGAGGCAATACGAATCCTTCTTCACGCGTCCCTCGAGAAACGCGTTATACGGCTTACCGCCGCGGTTCTGGATGATCGGCTCGTTACCCTTTTCGCCGCCGCGCAAAAACAATAGTGACTTTCGCTTGTCGAGGTCCTTCGCCATCTCGAACAAAAAGTCGTACGTCAGTCCGTTGACATGTACGAGCTGCTTCTTGTTTGTAAAAACGAATTTCTTTACGGCCTCTTCCTTTTTGATGAACTTCCCCGACCACCGAATCGGGAACTCGCTGTTGACGTTCTGCTGCGCTTTTACGCGCGGCCTTCGTTCGCGGAGGCTGCCGTCGGGATTTGTGACGACCTCGAATTCTTCGACCAGGTGAACGATGCCGGCCTTTGTCACATAAACGCGCGACGTGTCCGTCAGGAACATCCCGAACTGCTCAATGTCGATCTCGGGATCTTCCTTTATCAGCTTGTCGGCGATCTTCTCGATCTTTTTCGTTTTCCTTAGCAGCTCGGGCAGATCATGCGTGACGTCGGTCTTCAAAAGCTTCCGCGTCATCACTGGCTTACCCTTGTCATCGACGTACCGGACCTCGCGCTTAGGGGCGACTCCCTCCAGAGCTACGACAGCGTCTCGGCCTTTTGGATTGCTGATGTTGATAGGCATATCAAAAATTGTTACCGCAGAGTCGCCGAGACGCGGAGGTTGCTTAATTCTCTGCGACTCGGCGTCTCTGCGGTGAAAGTGTCAAAGCAGATCAAAATCAATATCGTCCGCCGATATCTCCTGCTCCTCGACCGAATCGAGCACGACCGCCTGATTCAATCTCAAAAACTCAAACTCCGCCGGCTTGCCGACTACCATAAATGCATCATCGCCGGATCCGAGGACGAACGCACTGTCGTGATCCAGGCCGCCGCGCCAGCTGAAAGGAAACGTGTAGATCTGATCGCCGTCGAGATGATCTAGGAGATACTTGATATCGCCGTTCTCGGGCGGCTGGATAACGTAGACCGACTTATACATCTGCGAAAGATAATCCTCGATGTCCGCATTCTTGAGAACGTTCGGCTCGTTGAACGACGAAGACACCGGTTCGATCGTATCGCCGTCCACGTCGACCGCGCTAAGAGAAGTTCGATCAACCGAGTTTCCTTTTTCGTTTACGGTGGCGAGCGCTGTTCCACCCGTGTCGATCAGGGTCTTTCCATCAGCGGCAAGCACACGCAGAGAAGCTTCGCGACCTTTCTCATCAAATGCCTCGACCTCGATCGAACCATACAGCTTGTCGCGATCGATCTTGATCAGCGTGACGGGAAACTCACGTCCGTCCAGCGAAAGTACCAATTCTCTCGGCATAAATTTATCCTGCGTTCTTGACGGAGATTATTTCGGCCGCAATGCTGACGGCAATTTCTTCCGGCGTGCGGCTGTTGATAGCGAGGCCAACAGGCGTACGAATGCGATCAAGCTTCTCAGCAGGTATTCCCTCCTTGATAAATTCTTTGAACATTGAAGACATTTTAGCATTACTGCCGAGCACGCAGAAATACTTGAACTCCTTGTCGATAAGCGCGCGGATCACGACCTCGTCGGTCTGGTACCCGAGTGTCATCACTACAACGTAAATATTTTCCCCGTCTGATATTTGATGCTTGATGAGATCGTAGCGGTCTAGGATCGTTACGTGATGAGCGAACTCGTTCTTCTTGATCGTGTTTACTGCCGGGCGGTCATCCAGCACGTGAATCTTGAAATCGAGTCGAGACATTATCTCGCTTAGAGCAAGGGAGCAGTGGCCGCCACCGACAATGTAGAGATAATTTTTGGGACCCAGCTTATCTTGATACTGGAAGATGTCACCAACTCTTTCGAAATACGGTAGAGGGCAGTTTTGCGGCTCAGCCTCATCCGCAGCGGTCTTGAATTCGACTTCTGAAATCCCGATCCACGGTTCCTCCCCCTGTTGCAAATCCGTTAATAACACGTCGACGGCTTCTTTATCTTCCAAGGTTAACAATCGCATGATCACAGTCTGCTTGCCTGAGCAGATCATGCCTGATGGGTTTTCTGAGTGCTTTCGATGCTCTTGCTCGATCAACATCGGCGGCAAACCCCCCGCTACCGCAGGTGGTTCCGACAAGATTGCCTTCGCCCGCTCGACGAGATTCACTTCCATCACCCCGCCTCCGATGCTGCCCATCAGTTCGCCGTCCGCACCGACCGCCATCTTGTATCCCTGTCGACCGGGACTGCTCCCCGAGCTCTCAGCGACGACGAGCAGCATAACGCTCACGTCGCGGTCGAGCCGCTCAGCGATGAACCTCCACAGTTCGAGTTCTTTGGGCACGCGGTGATTTTACCGTAGGTAGTTGTGAATCGCGGAGTGAACTTGAAAATTAGGTGTTAGCTACTAGCTATCAGCTGACAGCTAGTTTTCATGCAAACTCATGAGGACTTTTTCAGGCGTAAATGGAGCGTCAAACCGTAAAAGCTCCCCTCCTTGTTTAGGAGGGGTGGCAGCCGCTTCGGCTGACGGGGTGGTAGTTAAGAAAGCCCGCACAGCATTTCTTATCGCAAAGTACGCGCCGATGCCGTACATCAACGGCGGTTCACCCACGGCTTTCGAATTAAAGATCGCCAGATTTTCCCGCGTCGTCTCGAGTGGCAGGATCGCGATCTCTTTCGGAATGGAATAAATGTCCGGCACCTTGTAGGTCGAGAGCGCATTCGACCGAAGCTTTCCCTCCGCGTCGTAAACGATCTCTTCGATGGTCATCCAGCCGATGCCCTGGACGATGCCGCCTTCGATCTGACCGTGATCGACCGACGTGTTCATCGACGAACCAAAATCGTGACAGCATTTCACGTAATCGATCTCGTAACGTCCGCGGAGACAATCGACCGTCACTCCGACGATCGCCGTTCCGTAAACGTGATAGGCGAACGGATGGCCGCGTGCGGTTTCCCAGTCGAAATTAATTCCCGGCGTCGCATAGTGTGCGTGCTCGCTGAGGTTGACGCGCTGAAGATGCGCGTCCATCGCAAGTGTTTTCCAATCAAGCGACGT
>JBKKAS010000282.1:0-7464 GCA_046714595.1 Pyrinomonadaceae bacterium
GATCGTCACCGGACCGATCATCGCGTGGCCGTGGTACGCGTTGATCGGCAGCATGACGACCGTGATCGTTACGTTTATTGCCACGTTGATAATTCCAAGTCCAAAGTCTGAAATTGAGTAATTGTGCATAAGTTAAATCCTTGTCGAACGTTTCTTTCTGTGCTTTCGGTTTTTGTTCCGCGCATTCAGTGGTTACCTTTTTGGAAACCACGGAATACACGGAAGTACACGGAGATGAATTCCCTAGGCCAAAGTTTTTTTCGTGGGCTATCGTGTGGGTTAGTGGTTCCAGGTTGTCAGCGTGAAGGAACTGAAACCACGAAATCACACGAAGCGACACGAACTAAGAAAAAGCTCAGACTCCGCCCCATCGTCGCCCATGTCGTGATCGCTGCTGTCTTAAGCTCACAATTTATGGCGGTCGCCGTCCCTGCGTCTCTGCGTCTCGGCGGTGAGGCAATCTCCGCGTCACCGCGTCTCCGCGTCCCCGCGTCACCAAGACTCGAGCCGTCAGTGAAGGCGTGGAAGTTTGCGGACAAGCAACTGAAGAAAATGTCCGTGGATGAGAAGGTCGGGCAGCTTATCCACGTCGGCGTCAACGCGAGGTTCGCAAACCAGGAAAGCGCGTTCTTTAAGGATCTGCGGCGGCACGTGGTCGAGAACAGAATCGGCGGCGTGATCTTCTTTGGAGCACCGATATACGAGACGACGCATCTCGCGAACCGGATGCAGGAAGCCGCGGCCATCCCGCTGTTGATGTCACTCGACGCAGAGACAGGGATCGGAATGCGGTTTGAAGATGCTACGAATTTTCCTTGGGCGATGGCGGTCACGGCGACCGGTGATCCCGAGCTTGCACGTCGCGTCGGAGTAGTGACCGGTCGCGAGGCCCGTGCGATCGGTATCCAACACGTTTACGCACCCGTCTTCGACGTCAACAATAACGCCGCGAATCCGGTGATCAACGTCCGCAGCTTTGGCGAGGACCCGAACGACGTCGCTCGTTTCGGGATCGCATTCGCCGAAGGAATCCAGAGCCAGCGTGTGATCGCGACGGCAAAACATTTCCCCGGTCATGGCGACACCGCAGTCGATTCTCACCGCGGGCTGCCGATCATCGATTATTCACGCGCAAGACTTGAGCAAACCGAGCTAGTGCCGTTTCGAAAAGCGGTCGACGCTGGTATCGGGTCGATCATGATCGCACATATCGCTCTGCCGCAGATCGACAGCGAAGAGGTCAAGCCGCTAAAGAATTTCATCCAGGGCGACGCCGAACACGGTGCCGAGATCGTCAATCAATCGGCGAGTATTCCCGCGACCCTGTCAGCGAAAGTCCAGACCGACCTGCTCAGAAATGACATGAAATTCAAGGGACTGATAGTCTCGGACGCGATGAGCATGAGCGGGCTGACGATCTATTTCACGCAAGAGGAAGCCGGCGTCCGGGCGTTTCTGGCCGGAACGGATATTCTCGAAAAACCGGCCGATGTCGATGCAATGCTGCGGGGTTTGAAAGCCGCGGTCGCATCGGGACGAATTCCCATGTCGCGGCTCGACGAATCCGTCAGGCGCCAGCTTGCATGGAAGCATGAGCTCGGATTGTTCAAACAGCGGATGACACCCCTGGATCAGATCGACCGTATCGTTTCGAATGCCGACACCTTAGCGCTGACCGACGAGATCGCCACAAAAGCGATCACGCTCGTCCGCAGTGACGGCGGCGATCTTCCGCTGGACAAGACTAAGAAGATCGCTGTGCTTGGCATCTCGAACGGCTTTGACGGCGGATCGGTGATGAACGGTCTTGTCGGCGGCCTGCGTTCGAACGGCGTCCGATTCACGCCCGCCTATATCCAGGAAAATTCCGTACAGCAGCAAGTAGATGCCGCGCGGAAAGCAGTTGCCGACGCCGATGTTGTGATCGTTGGTCTTTATGGACGCGTGCGGTCTGGTGCAAGGAACAGCGTCGGTGTTCCCGAGAACGGCGCCGCGATTTTGCGCGAAGCACTAGCCGCGAACAAGCGGGTCATCGGCATCAGCTTTGGCAATCCGTACATCCTCGGCGCGTTCCCCGAGATGAAAACCTACCTCGTTGCGTATGGCGATATGCCGAGCCTGCAGCGAGCGGCGGCGCGCTCATTGTTGGGATTGCAGGATGTCACGGGACGCCTGCCGATCACTCTGCCGGGTATGCATCCGCGGGGAACGGGGATTCAGTTGATGCAGGCGAACTAAGTTGCAGACCAGCTCGCGTAGCGAGCGACAGCATAAAGCCCCCAGCGTAAGCTGGGGGTAAAAACGGCGATAATTGGAGCTCGCGTAGCGAGCGGCAGATTGTCGATCGAGGCAAAATGGTCTGCCGCTCACTACGCGAGCTCCGTCGTCTCTGGCTGACGTAACCCCCAGCTTACGCTGGGGGCTTGATGCTGTCGCCGCCTACGACGGCTATAAATTGATGTCCTGGCAAATCGAAAACTTTCTCGACGTTCGCGATAACAAACTTCACGTCGACGGTGTGGATGCCGTCGATCTCGCGCGCGAGTACGGCACGCCGCTTTTTGTCTACAGCGAATTGCGCATCCGGCACAACATCGAACGCCTCCGACAAAGCGCGGCGGTTGTCGAATGCCCGCTAAAGATCTGCTACGCGGCCAAGGCGATGTCGACACTCGGCATTCTTAGGGTCGTAAAAGATTCCGGGATCGATATCGAGGTCAACTCGGGCGGCGAGCTATGGAAGGCCCTCAAGGTCGGCTTCACCGGCGAACAGATAATCTTTAACGGCACGAGCAAGGAAGTTTGGGAGATTGAGAACGCGATCAATGCCGACATCTATGCGATCCAGGTCGATTCCCTTTTCGAGCTTTCGCTGATCGAAGAGACGGCGAAGCGTCTTGGTAAGCGCGCGAACGTCAGTTTACGCCTCGTGCCGGAGATCGAAACAGGAACGCACTCCGGTCTGCAAACCGCCCTGCTCACCTCGAAGTTTGGAATGATGCCCGACGAGGCCTTCGATGCCTTTCGTCGGTTGAAAGGGTCAGATCATCTTGATCTGCGTGGCATTCATCTGCACATCGGTTCGCAGAATCCCGAACCGGATGTTTACGCCGAAGCGTTTACGATGCTCTTCGACAGCCTGCTTCGCATTCACAATGACGCAGGATTAAAGCTCCAGCACATAAACCTCGGCGGCGGATTTCCCGTCGATTATCTTCGCGATCGATCACAAGCGAGTGAGTTTCCGCGTGCTCAGCTTGAGATGTTCTCAGCAGATTTTGAACCTGCGGATGCCGTACATGAAGCGTGGAGTGCGGTGAAGAACTTCGCTGCCGATGCCGGCGCGACTCATCTTCTGGACGGTCTGACGCTTCTTCTCGAACCGGGCCGCAGCATCATCGCCGACGCCGGCATATGTTTGACGAGCGTGAGAAATCACAAGGTACGTCCGGTCGCCGAGGCGACTGACCACCGACCACTGACCACTGACCACTGGTTACTCACCGACGCCGGTTTTAACATCTTGCTCTCGATGGAAACATACAAATGGTATTACCATCTGATCTCAGCGGATCGCTCCGGCGAAGGCCATAACTTCCCATACAAACTCGCAGGGCCGCTGTGCGACGGCGGCGACGTCTACTTCGACATCGAAGGTCACAGACGCCTTCCGGACCACCGATTACTTCCCCAAAACGTTCAGCCCGGCCAGATCCTGGCGCTACTCAATTGCGGCGCTTACTCGCTCGCCCAGGCCTCCCAATATAACGGACGGTTCCTGCCGGCGGTTGTGTTGATAAAAAATGATGGCTCGGTTGAAGTGATTCGAAAGCGTGAGACGTTTGACGATTTAATCTCGAATGACTGCTGACCAGTAGCGGCTTAATCAGACGGGGGCGACAAAGAGCATTCGATAACTCACGCTTTTCCGACGAACGATCGCAACGCCCCATGAAACTCTTTAGAAAGCTCGATCTCTGAATCACGCGCGATCTGGGCGAGTGCGGCGATGGCCGTTGCCCGAGAACTCTCATCGCGAACCTGGCTAATCGCGTCGAGTGCGTTCGCGAAGACGTGGGTCGCTCTTGCGGTGTCTTCGTAAGTCTGGAAGCGCTTTCCGATCTCGTTATAAGCCGCTGCACGAAAGGTAAGCTGTGGGACGTCCTCGGCAAGTTCCGTCGCTTCGTTCAATAGTTCGACGGCACCCTCACGATCTTCGTTCTTCTGTTTCGCGTCGCTCATCCCGACCAGCGCAAAAACCCGGTCGCCGTCTTCGGTGATCGCACGGAAAGCGTGGCGAGCCTGTTCATCTTCTTTCCGCACGGTAAGCACCCCGGCGACCTGCGAAAGAGCCGATGTGCGTTCGCCCTCGTCCTTGATATTTTGAGCGATATCTATCCCACGCTCGCCCTTTTCAAATCCGGCGAATTGCGATGCGATCATTGTAAACAAGCGAAGGCGCGATTTCTGATCGCGCGTTTCGCGCTCGTGCTGCGATTCGAGAATCGCGTACGCTTCTTCGAGCGTTTCGATAGCCTCCGTGCGTTCGTCCTTTTTCCAGAACTCGCGCGAATACCCAAGCAGGCACGAAGCAATGTGAGTTTTATCGGCGACAAGGTCGAGAGTTCGATCGGCAAGATCCAAACTACCGGCGTGAAGAAAGCCCTGTGCGGCAAGTGAAAGAAATGCATCGCGATGCATGTTGTCGAGTGTCTCGGCCGTCGCCTTTGCCTTATCAAAGGTCTCGATCGCGAGGTCGTTGCGATCGGTGTCGGCGAACGCGTTGCCAACATCGCAATAGGCTCGAGCACGCTCCTCGGTATGCGTGATCTCGGCCGCCTGGTCGCGGGCGCGTTCGAGGAATTCAACGGCCTTTTCCGCCCCGTCCTTCTGAAGATGCTGGACCGCGATGTCGCACAGCGCCGAAACCCGCGAGCTCGCGTGATCGATCGTACCGATCGTTTCTAGCGCCTCGCTTTCTAACCCCTGAGCTCCCTGCCTCGCGGCGATTCCCGCTAGGACTCCGTCAGGGTGCTGCATCCGGGCCGCGATCTCACGAGCGTATTCAAAATTTCCCTTCGCCGCATTTTGTAAACCGACCCGCTCGAGTGCCTGGGCACGCAGACCGTGGTCCTCGACAGCATCGGCCAGCTGAATCGCGTAGTCATTGTCATCCAGCTCGGCGCATTTTTCAGCGACGGCGGTCAAAAGCCGGTCGCGAGTGTAAGGATCGTCGACGGTATTCGCGAGTTCGGCAGCGAGATCGACATTTCCCTTGGCGATGTACTGCGGTACGACCGCCGTCAGCGCCTCGGCGTGTCCGTCGATACTCGTGATGCGTTCGGCAAGATACGTGGCGCAGGCGAGAAGGTCGGTTTCGGCATCGGCGCGTGAGATGAAATGTTCACTCATAGTATCTAACCGCCGAGACGCAGAGTCGCAGAGAACTCACTTGATAAATTCTCCGCGTCTCCGCGTCTCTGCGGTGAAAAGCACTCTTTAGGCAAAAACTCTGCGAACCGATTCTGGAAACCAGTCGTTAAGATCGCGTGCTATCCAGTCGGCCCCGGCGGCGCGAAGCTTGTCGGCATCGACGGTATTTGTCACGCCGAGCGCCGGAAGACCGGCGGCTTTCGCGGCCTGCACGCCGGGGGGCGAATCTTCGATCACGACACATTCACTGTGGACCATCGGCAAGTGGCCCTTCGCGATGCGGGCCAGATCGAGCTGACGAAAACCAAGGCGATAGCATTCAGGATCGGGCTTACATTTCGAAACGTCTTCCGCGCTGACGATAAGGTCGAAGCAATTCGTGAGGCCGGTTCGTTCCAGAATGTAGAGGATGTCGGCCCGACCAGACATGCTGACGATGCCGAGCGCTAACTCTTCCGACATCTTCCAGATAAAATTCTCAACATTCTCAAAAAGCGGAACGCCATCCGCGACAACCTCGCGCCACTTTTGTGACTTATGCTGCATCAGCTCGAGCACCTTGTTGGTTTCCGGTTTTTGGCCTGCTCGTTCGTAGGCCGCTTCGACAAACGAACGGTCGTCCATCCCGAGGCATTCGTAATAATCCGCGTCAGTCAACGCGATATTCTCGGCCGCCAAAAGTTCCTGGTACGCCCGCATCTGGATCGGCTCGTCATCGATAATTACGCCGTTGAAGTCGAGAAGAAGTGCTTTGATCATAACCCTAGTCTAAACAAAATCCGCGTGGTTGTAGTAATTTTCTCCGCTTTCGATAACCCACTCGCCCCGGGGTACACACGCTTCGCCGTCCGATGACCTTAATCTTTTGAATGATATCTTTCACATAAGGTAAAAAAACGCGGACATGATTCCAAGTCTAAGCTCGCGTAGCGGGCGATAGCATAAAGACCCGGGCGTAAGCCCGGGTAAAACGCATCCCCTGCGAGAGAGCCGTCGTAGACGGCGACAGACTTCGGTTCACATCTACCGCTCGCTACGCGAGCTCCCGTCCCACGTCGGTCGCCAACCCCGTGCTTACGCACGGGGCTTTATGCTTCCGCCGTCTACGACGGCTATGAATTCGCCGCCTAAAGCGCACTCTAAGCATCAAACATATTCCCGCGCCCGAGGATCCCGTTCGGGTCAAACGCTCGTTTCAGCTCAGCCATCTCGTTGAGGTAACGTTCGCCCATCATCACCTTCAGATATTTCGCTTTCAGTTTTCCGATGCCGTGCTCGGCCGACACGCAGCCGCCGAGCATCACGGCCTGTGCGATACAGCGTCCGTAGATATGCCGGGACATTTCGGCTTCGGTGTCGTTTTTCGGGAGGAGGTTCGCATGAAGATGACAGTCGCCAATGTGGCCGAAGATCACATAGTCGATGCCGCTCGCATCGAGCGTCTGTTTGTAGAATCTAAGAAATCCTTCAAAACGTTCGTCAGGAACCGCCATATCAGTTCCGACCTTCCGCTGTTTATGCTTCGCGATAAATTCGTTGACGCTAACCGGCAGCGCATGGCGAAACTCGCGCATCTTTTCCCGGTCCCGTTCGCTGGTCGTAAACCACGAACGTTCCAGGTCAGCGTTGTGCTTTTCGAGAAGCGCGCTCCATTGCTCGAACATCGCGTCTTCATTTTCGGCCGTCGTTTCCTGCTCGAAAAAGATCGCTCCGGCCATGTCAGCCGGCGTTTCGGGAAACCTCTCACTTATGAATTTCAAAGCACGATCGTCGAAGTATTCAAGAAGCGTCGCGTCAATTCTTTCAGACTCCCCTCCTTGTTTAGGAGGGGTGGCGGCCGCTTCGGCCGACGGGGTGGTAGTTAAGATCTTTCGCGAAGCGAAAGAAAGCCGTCTCACCTCGTCAACGAAATGCAAAATGTCGGACTCGTTAGGAAAAAAAACGATTCCACTAAAAAACCCTTCAGGTCGCGCCAGCAGCGACGATTCGACCTCAGTGATCACACCCAGCGTACCCTCGCTACCGATAAAA
>JBKKAS010000283.1:0-12486 GCA_046714595.1 Pyrinomonadaceae bacterium
ATCGGTCCGGCCGGGTTGGCTACCGGGTCTGTGTTCGTGACGGGTTGAGTCGGGACCTGAACCGTCGGTTTGTTCTCGATCACGCGGGTCCGCTCCGAATCGTTCGTGATCGCTGGCTTCTCATTCGAAGCGATCAGCGTATCAGGCAGTTTTGAACTGGTATTGACGGGATTGAAGACCGCGGGTGTTGAAGCGTTCGTGTTTACCGAGTTCAGTGTCGCGGACGTATTCGCCGCAACGGTGTTTTGGGAAACAGGATTAGCGACAGTGGTTCCGTCTACGGCGTTTATGATAACGCTTCGCGAGTTCGCGATCTGTTCGCGCGAATCGCCAAGCTCGTCGCGCCAACGCCGTGCGTCGTAATCGTCGCGGGCGAGCATGCTTCGCGAGTTTGTCGCTTCTTCGAGCAGAGCCATTGCAGCCGCGGATTTCGTTTTGTCGGCACCAAGCTCTCTCGCCTGCGTGATCACCAGCTCGAGCGTCTCGCGCATTCGTTCGATATCGTTAACAGCCTCTAACGGCAGATTCCGATCCGATGTCATCAGGCCAAGTCCGCGGTAACGCTCGACCTGATTTCGCGCGCCTTTTATCACTTGAGCCGCGACGGAGGTGTAGTAAAGATTGCCGTGCGCACTGTTTGATTTGTAGAACCGGAAAAAGTCGTTTAGAAAAGTCTGTGCTCGTTTGTAATCGCCTTGTTCGAGGTAGCCATTCATCAGCAGTACATTGGCGACCGCGTTAACCGACGCATCGCTGGTCTCGCGACGAATGTTCTCAAGCTCGTAAACGGCAGCGTTGTAATTGCGGACCGCGATATACGCCTTGGCTTTCGAGATCCGCTCGCGCATAACCTCGCCGGAGGTCGGCTGCTTGTCGACCACGCTCGCGGGCGTTTGAAGTGGAGGTGTTGAATTTGCCGGTGTCGCCTGGCCGGATACGAATGCGACGAGCCCGAATAAAGTTATAAAAACCGAAGTGAAAAACCTTCTGACGTTTATCGGCATTTTCAGTCCTCCTGTCTGACTTAAATTTTCCGTAAAGGTCAAGCGAACTACCGAAGGCCCACTTTTTACGACCTGCTTGAACATCGAACGAACTAACGAAAAATCAAAAGCGTAGCGGGTTTTGTGGCTCCGCTATCTTACTTAGCCAAGCTATTGATGATTTTTAAACGGTATGCGTTTGCGTCTCTTTTTATAACACTTTCGTTCAGGGTGAGCAAAGTGCGGTCGAGCATCACAACACGCCCATTGATGATCACAGTGCGGACATCCGACGCTTTCGTCGCGTAAACAAGGTTGGAATAGATGTTGTACAGCGGAGTTTGATGAAGCGAGTTTAAATCGACGATCGCGAGGTCGGCACGCTTACCTGTTTCGATGGAACCGGTGATCTTGTCGAGATCCAGCGCACGCGCACCGCGTATCGTCGCCATTTCAAAAGCCTGCTCAGCCGACAGCGTCTTCGGATCGCCGGATATGAGTTTGTGCAGCTTCGCAGCGGTGTCCATTTCTTCCCACATGTTGAGATCGTTATTCGATGCGGCTCCGTCAGTACCGAGTCCGACGGCAAGATCTTTTGCCAGCATGGCCGGAACCGGCGCCGTCCCGGACGCAAGCTTCATGTTCGACTGAGGATTGTGGGCCGCGCCGACGCCCTTATTATTTAAGATGTCTATTTCCTCGTTAGTTACAAAAACCGCGTGTGCGGCAATGACACGACTATTGAGAAAACCTATTTGATTCAAGTACTTCACCGGCGTCGCGCCTTTTTGTGCGAGGATGTCGTCACGCTCTTTTTTTGTCTCGGCGACGTGTATTACGATCGGAGCGTCGAGCTTGTCCGAGAGCTTTCGTATTGCCAGCAGATGCTCGGTCGAAACCGTGTACGGCGCGTGCGGGGCGAGCGCGGCGACGATCAGCGGATCGTTTTTCCACTTACGAACGTAACGTTCGCTGTACGACATCGCTTCGTCGAAGGTCTTATTATCTGCAACCGGAAAATCGATGATCGTCTCGCCGAGCACGCCGCGAACGCCCGCCTTTTTTGTCTCATCGGCGATCGCGTCCTCGAAATAATACATGTCGCAATACGTAGTCGTTCCGCCGCGGATCATCTCGGCAAGCCCGAGCCGCGTTCCGGCGCGTACGAACGCTTCGTCGACGTTTTTCGCCTCGGCAGGAAAGATGTATTTCGTCAGCCAATCGTTAAGATCGAGATCGTCGGAGATGCCGCGGAAGAGCGACATTGGAACGTGTGTGTGAGTGTTGATCAATCCTGGAATTACAGCTCGGCCAGTTGCGTCGATCGTGCGTGTCGCCGGGTAGCGTCGCGTGATCTCCGCACGAGTTCCAATGGCGATGATCTTGTCTCCGCGGATGGCTACGCCACCGTTTTCTATGACACGGCGGTCCTTGTCCATCGTGACGACGGTACCGCCGAGGATCACGAGAGCTGGGGGCTTGGATTTCGCTTGATCCTGCGCGAACGCAAACGCTCCAGTTGAGAAGACAATAAGAAACGCTAAAACAAACGCCTTCAAATAACTAAATCTGTGCGCACGCCATATCGAATATTTCATAGTGCTATCTGTTCACCTTCATGAGCTCCTTGACGTCCAGAAGGTCCTTGTCGCGGCCAACCGTGCGTTTGTTCGTAATAAGGTCAGGTAAGGAAATTACGTCAAATTGGATATCCTCCAGGGGCCGAAGTTCCCTTCGTTCGTAAGCCGATCCGAAATCGACGCCTTCAAGGTAATTCAGTATTTCAATTCGTACCGGTTCGACTCCAATTCGCACAATGCTCTTCGGCTTTGAGAAAAGATCCGGCGAGAGGTCGCCTTCACTAAACCCAAACTCACGAAGAGCTTTCAGACAACGTGCGACATTCTCCGGTTCGGCGTCAATTACCAGGTCAAGATCGTTCGTCAGACGAGGATGGCCGTGTACGATGACTGCGTATCCGCCGATCAACAGATATCTAACGTTGTTCGAGTTGAACAATTTCAATAGATCTTTGAAGTCTTCGTTTAGCTCGAGCTCCATAGGCAATTCTTCGGAGGCGTTCAGCATGTTGCAGCCGCTCCTTCACCGACGCCTTCCGCCAATATTCAATCTCGTCCGAGTCATCATCGATCGGCACAACGGCGATTTTTGTCTTATCTAACCGAATCTCGGGAAGCTCTCTTTGTTTCATTTCAAAAATTTTGTATCAAACGCGCGCGGCAGCAGATCTTTCATCTGCAAGACCTCGGTCTTCCCTTTCAGATTTGCGAGGATCACCGGAATGTCGCCGCCTAATTCCCATATGATCTGCCGGCAGACGCCGCACGGCGGCGTTAGCTCTTCGGTATCGGCGACGACGGCAATGTGCTTTATCTTGCGCTTGCCTTGCGAGATGGCTTTCCAGATCGCGACGCGCTCGGCGCAAACAGTCAGCCCGTAGCTTGCCGATTCGACATTGCATCCCGTGATCACTTCGCCATCGTCGGTCTCGAGTGCCGCACCGACACGAAAATCGGAGAACGGCGCATACGCGTTCTCGCGAACCGCGGTAGCGGCTTCGATCAGTTCTTCGTCGGCGTGCTTCATTACCCCTTTTGCCATTTCCACTTTTTTACTACCTCACCATAAGATTTTGCCACAGAGGGCACAGAGAAAGATTAGGAATCAATAGAAACCCTCTTTAGGTTTCCTCGGTGTTCTCTGTGGATAAAAAATCACGCCTGCTCGGCATTCAGCTTTTCTCTCACCATACTGCAAAGAAACTCGACGGTCACGCCCGTGTTCGAGCCTTCGGGAATAATTATATCGGCGTGGCGCTTCGAAGGCTCGACGAATTCGA
The DNA here is from genome assembly GCA_046714595.1 of Pyrinomonadaceae bacterium. Taxonomy (GTDB): domain Bacteria; phylum Acidobacteriota; class Blastocatellia; order Pyrinomonadales; family Pyrinomonadaceae; genus OLB17. The sequence continues at coordinate 3,844 of JBKKAS010000283.1, forward strand.
AATGCATCGGACGGATCGTCCGCTCATACTGTTCCAGCGTTCGCTCGAATGTGCGGCCGCGTTCCGTGATATCACGCCGCAGCCGTCGCATCAGCCGAACGTCATCGGGCGTGTCGACAAAGACCCTGACGTCGAGCAGATCCAGTACGCGAGCTTCTGCGAATATCAGAATTCCCTCGACGATGACGACCGCTTTCGGGTTGATGATCTCGATCTCGTCGCTGCGCGTATGTGTGACGAAATCGTAAAGCGGCATCTCGACCGACAATCCCTGCTTCAGGCGTATCAGGTGATTCACCAGCATATCGCTATCGATCGAATCCGGGTGGTCGAAATTTGCCTGGTGCCGTTCGTCGAGAGGCATGTCCGAAAGATTTCGGTAGTACGAATCCTGCTCGACGAGGACGACGTTCGCCCGCCCGACAGCGTCAACGATCGCCTTCGCGATCGTTGTCTTCCCCGAACCTGTTCCGCCGCATATTCCTATGATCATCGTTATTCGTCCTTGGTCCTTGGTCCTTCGACTTTGGAACCGATGGAACGCAAGTAAGCATTCAGTGTTGGTGCTAACTTATCGAGGATCGGCTTTAGCGTCTCGACCTCGCGGTCCTTGAGCAGGCGACGCCGAAATGCCCGACGGAGCCAATGTTGCGTTTCCTGCAACGAACCGCGTGCGATTCTGATGAAACGACGGTTATCCTGATAACTGCCGCGGCCTTCACCTTCCGCTATATTCGCTCCGATCGAGTCTGTAGATTTCACTAACTGCTTCCCTACAGTATCTCGGGCGAACGCATCCCACTTGGTCACAATCGACCAAATGATATCCGACAGCTCTTCAGCGAGCTGATAAACTCGCAATTCTTCAAACTTCGTTCTAGGCATGGGAGACTCCTAAACATACGCACTAAGGACAAATGACAAAGGACTAATGACTAATCTGCACAATAACTCGCTTCAACAACTCCCGAAAGACCTCCGCTACACGAGCGCCAGTCTCCATAACGTGATCGTGGTTTATTGCTTCGTCTGTCATGCCGGCGGCGAAATTAGTAATGCACGAGATGCCCGCGACGCGCATCTGCTGATGCCTCGCGACGATAGCTTCCGGTACCGTCGACATGCCGATAGCGTCCGCACCGAGCAGTCGATACATTCTAATTTCCGCCGGAGTTTCATACGTCGGGCCGGAAAGCCCGCAATATATCCCGCGATGAAGGAAATCAACTTTCGCGGAATCTGCTCCTCGCGCGAACCGCTCATTTGAGATCTCTTCAGCCGCGGCGACGACGATCTCCTGAAAGTCACGATCGTATACCGCTGTCATGTCCGGGAACCGAGGTCCGAAGCGCGCGTCGTTCGCGCCGCGCAATGGATTTGTTCCGATACAATTCACATGATCGCTGATCAGCATCAAGCTTCCCGGCGTCATCTCGGTACTGAGGCTGCCGGCAGCGTTCGTCAGGATCACGTTCTCAATCCCAATCAATCCGAAGACGCGCATCGGGAACGTAACCTGATCCATTGTGTAGCCTTCGTAAAAGTGAAAGCGACCTTGCTGAACAGCTACCGGCACGTCGCCGATCTCGCCTAAAACAAGTTGACCCGCATGTCCCTCGACGGTCGAGAGAGCAAAATGCGGGATCTCTTCGTAGGGTATTTTGACGGCGTCCGTGAGTTCATCGGCAAATGTACCGAGACCGCTGCCGAGTACGACAGCAGTTTTTATCGGCTTTGCGTACTTCGATTTGATGAATTGCGCCGCTTCGACGGCCTTTTCATAGCTCATAGACGGAACGGTTACATTAGCACAGCTGAAGGCCCGAGCTTTACCGCGCGCTTGGCGGCCAATTAGCTTTCTTTCTTGTAAGGAATTCCTAACGCCTTCGGTGCACGCGATAAGCCTATGAATCCTGCGAGGACGATGATCGTCAGAACGTAAGGGATCATCTGTATAAACTGCACCGGAATTTCATCACCCGACGGCAGCTTCATCACGCCCTGGATCTGAATTGACAGCGCCTCGGTAAAACCAAAAAACAGACAAGCGAACAGCACGGGAACCGGTTTCCATTTGGCAAGGATCAGCGCCGCAAGCGCGATGTAACCACGCCCGGCGGTCATCCCTCTTGTGAATAGCGAGCTTTGGCCGATCGAAAGATACGCACCGCCGGCGGCGGCCAATACACCCGATAGCACGACGGCGATATATCGAAGACGTATGACGTTGACACCCGCGGCATCCGCGGCCGCCGGATTTTCTCCGGCAGATCTCAAACGCAAACCGAACGGTGTTTTGTAAACCACATACCAACAAATCGGAACGAGTAAGAAGGCGAGTATCGACGCGACGGACAAGCGGTTATATAGATCAGGCAGGAGATATTCCTTCGCGATCTGTTCGGTTGATCCGGCTGAATCGTAAATAGCCGCGCTGATCACCGAAGGCAGTCCGATCATCAACAAGCTCACGGCAAAACCGGTGACGACCTGATCGGCCTCGAACTTTATGACGGCAACGGCATAGACGAAAGCGAGTGCGGCTCCGGCGATCAGCCCGCACAAAAAACCGATGTACGGATTCTGCAATTCGTATGTCACGACCGCGGCCGTAAACGCGCCCGCGAGCATCAAGCCCTCGAGCGCGATGTTAATGACACCCGCTCGCTCGGAGAACAACCCGCCAAGCGCGGCAAAGATCAGCGGCGTCGCCGTTCGTATCGTCGAGAACAGCAGGATCAGTAGAAATGTTGGTGTAAGAACGTCGCTCATCTATTTCCTCGAGAACTTTTGCAGCGAGGCCACGAAAATAATAATGATCGCCTGGAGGACCTCGACGAGGTCCTTCGAAACAAAACGCGTTTCGATATCGACGAAGATCTCGCCACGTTTTAGCACGGCGAAGAAGATAGCGGCAATAACGATGCCGAGCGGGTGATTGCGTCCGAGCAGAGCAACGGCGATCCCGAGATAACCCCAACCGGCAGAGAAGTCGTGATAGTACCGGTAGCGATAACCGAGAACCTCGCCGATCGCGACCATCCCGGCGAGTCCACCCGATATCGTCATCGCGATAATGATCTGCTTCTTTGGCGATATGCCGCCGTACTCCGCAGCGGAAGGATTTTCGCCGACCGCCCGCAGCTCGTAGCCCCATTTCGTCTTCCAAAGAAAAATATAAACCAGAACGCACATCAGGATCGCGAGCAGAAACGCGACACTCAACGGCACAAAGTCGGGCATTCCCGGAATAAACTGGCTGATGCGTGGAATATGAGCGGCAGGACCGATCTCCGCCGTCTGCATGATCGGGTCGCCAGGAATTTTGTAGTAATACTGCGTGAAGTAGCTGACCAGTGCGACCGCGATGAAGTTCAGCATGATCGTGTTGATCACTTCATGCGAGCCAAACTTCGCTTTTAGAAAACCAGGGATAGCCCCCCAGATGCCACCGGCCGCGATCGCGCCCAGCATGCATAGCGGCACGAGCAATACGGCCGGCAGGCTGACCCATGACCAGTCTTCCTGCTTGCCAAAGATATCGACCACGGTTCCGCCGAACTTTATTCCGATCCAGGCTGTGACAAAGGCCGCGACATACAGTTGTCCTTCGGCTCCGATATTCAGCAATCCGCACCGGAACGCGACCGCAACCGCTAAACCCGTAAAGATCAGGGGCGTCGCGATAAACAACGTGTAGCCGATATCGTTCAGAGATCCGAACGAATTGCCGATCATGTGGTAATAAGCGACAAATGGGTTATCCCCGATGAGCAGCACTATTACGCCGCCTGCGACAAATGCAGCTATGACGGCGATCAGCGGCCAGAGGACTTCGCGCAGAATTTTCATGTCTAACAAACTGGACCGGACGAACGAGTGGTAGAGAGATTCTGTTCCGTCGCTAAACTAATTTAATGCTTGCTAAATATACCCGCAAAACTGGTTTATGTCACCTAAATCACCGGCTCTTGTCTCAAGAGCCGGGCTACATTTGCTCGGTCGCGTCTCTGGGGTAAGATTAAAGTCAGGGTAACCAACAACATGAGATTCGACAGGTTTACGATCCGCGGCCAGGAGGCCGTACAGGAGGCGATCGGCGTCGCCGAGAAAAATCAGAACCAACAGGTCGAGCCTGAGCATATTCTCGCGGCCATGCTCGAGCAAAAGGAAGGTGTACTCCGTCCGATCCTGGGTAAGGTCGGCGCGAACGTCGCGTCGATCGAGAGCGAGATCCAGGCGGCGATCGCAAAGTTTCCGAAGGTTTCGGGAGGCCAGCAATATTTCAGCACTCGCACGAACGCCATATTTCAGGACGCTCAGAAGATAGCGGAGAAGATGCAGGACGAATACGTTTCGACCGAGCATCTCTTGCTAGCGATAGCAGATGAAAAAGAAGGCGATGCGGCTCGGCTCCTTCGCTCAAATGCGGTAACACGGGAAGACCTGGAAAAGGTGATCACCGACATGCGAGGCGGCAGCAAGATCACGGACCAGAACGCGGAGGAAAATTTCCAGGCGCTTGATAAATACGCGCAGGACCTGACCGAACTCGCCCGGAAAGGAAAGCTCGATCCGGTGATCGGACGCGACGACGAGATCCGTCGGACGATCCAGATCCTCTCTCGTCGCACGAAAAATAATCCTGTTTTGATCGGGGAACCGGGTGTTGGTAAGACCGCGATCGTCGAAGGGCTCGCCCAGCGCATTGTCTCTGGCGACGTTCCGGAAACGCTGAAAAACAAAAAGCTGGTTTCGCTCGATCTTGGCTCAATGCTCGCCGGTGCGAAATACCGCGGCGAGTTTGAAGATCGTCTGAAAGCTGTCCTGAAGGAAATTGAAAAGGCCGAAGGACAGATCATACTTTTCATCGACGAGCTTCATACGCTGGTCGGTGCGGGTGCTTCAGAAGGCGCGATCGATGCCTCGAACATGCTCAAGCCGACGCTCGCACGCGGGACGCTGCGTGCGATCGGAGCGACTACGCTGAACGAATATCAGAAATACATCGAAAAAGATAAAGCGCTCGAACGCCGCTTCCAGCAGGTATACGTCGGCGAGCCCTCGGTCGAAGACACGATCGCGATCCTTCGCGGATTGAAGGAGCGTTACGAGGTTCATCATGGCGTAAGGATCAAGGACGCAGCCATCGTTGCTGCGGCTACACTTTCGAATCGCTACATCACCGGCCGGTTTCTACCAGACAAAGCTATCGACCTTATCGACGAGGCGGCGTCGCGAATTCGTATCGAGATCGATAGTCTCCCGCAGGAGATCGACGTTCTCGAACGCGAGATCCTCCAGCTCGAGATAGAACGTCAGGCGCTTTCGCGCGAGACGGACGAAAAATCGAAAGAGCGGCTCGACGACATAGAAAAGCGGATTGCGGATCTTAATGAAAAATCGTCGGCGATGAAGGCCAAGTGGCAGTCCGAAAAAGACGAGATCGAAAAGATGCGGACGGCGAAGGAGCAGCTCGAGCAAGCCAAGCTGCACCTGGAGCAGGCGCGGCAGGCCGGCGATCTGACAAAGGCGGCCGAGCTGCAGTATGGCCGGATACCCGAGCTCGAGAAGCTGCTCGAATCCGAACGCGCCCGTCTTGAAGAACTGCAGGCGGACGGCGTTTACCTCAAAGAAGAGGTCGACGAAGAGGACGTCGCTGAGGTCGTCGCGAAATGGACCGGCGTTCCGGTTTCGAAAATGCTCGAAGGCGAAATGCAGAAGCTCGTCTTGATGGAAGTAAATCTTCGCCGACGGGTGATCGGGCAGGACGAAGGTCTCGAGGCGGTAGCGAATGCCGTGCGCCGCGCACGCGCCGGCTTGCAGGACCCGAATCGACCCGTCGGCTCATTCATTTTTCTTGGGCCGACAGGTGTCGGTAAAACCGAAACCGCCCGAGCGTTAGCTGAGTTTCTTTTCGACGACGAGCGGGCGATGATCCGGCTGGACATGTCCGAGTACATGGAAAAGCACGCGGTCGCGCGTATGATCGGTGCCCCTCCGGGATATGTCGGATATGAGGAAGGTGGCCAGCTGACCGAAGCCGTTCGTAGACGGCCGTATTCGGTCGTACTCTTTGATGAGATCGAAAAAGCGCACCCGGACGTTTTCAATCTGTTGCTGCAGATCCTGGATGACGGCCGGCTGACCGATTCGAAAGGCCGGGTCGTCGACTTCAAAAACACGGTTTTGATCATGACGTCGAATCTTGGGTCGCGGGAGATCCAGGCATCTACCGAAAATCCGCTTGCGGATACGGATATTAGGACGAACGTGCTGCAGGTTCTTCGTGATCATTTCAAGCCGGAGTTCCTGAACCGCATCGATGATATCGTCGTCTTCAACCAACTTGGACGCCAGCAGATCGCGCAGATCATAGACGTACAACTCGAGAAACTTCGTAAGACGCTCGGAGACCGCGGGATAACCATCGAGCTCGACCAATCGGCGAAAGACTTGCTCATTAAGGAAGGCTACGATCCGGTTTACGGAGCGCGTCCGCTGAAACGTGCGATCCAGACGTTGATACAAAATCCTCTGGCGGTAAGTTTATTGAAAGGCGATATTGCGAGCGGCCATACCGTCCGCGTATCTGCGGAGGACGGAGAGATGAAATTCTCGCCCGTCGCCGCCGAGCAAAAGGCCGTGAGCTCTTAGTAGACGAATCGTGGTTTCCTATTCACGATTCACGATTTACTATTGACTAGAGAATGTTTAAGAGAAAGAAGATGACTCAGAACGATCCGTTTAATGATAAGGCTCACGATGACGAACCGGCCGTGATACCCGTGAACGACAAGCGCCGCTTTAACGAGGAAGGGCTGCGAGACGATGTTACGGAAGAACCTTCGACGACTCCTCAAGAATCACGCCGCCAAATCGAACTCGAAGCAAAGCTCAACGCGGAAACTGAAAGGCGTCAAGCGGCTGAGTCGAAGCTCGTCGGGGTCCAGGCAAAATTCGAAGAGGCCAAGAACAAACTTGAAAAAGAAACGGCCGATATGCGTTCGCGTTTGATGAAAACGCTTGAGGATCGCTCAAAGCAAGGACAGTTCGATTTTCTGACGACGCTTCTGCCGGTGCTCGACAACTTGAACCTCGCCATCGGATCAAGCGAAAAGGATCCGTCACTCGACCACCTACGGGACGGGGTGATAGGAACGGCGCGTTCGTTCGAGCAAGCTCTGATGAGCGTCGGTGTAGAGACGGTACCTTCGATAGGTTCCACATTCGATCCGGAGCTGCACGAGGCGATCGACATGATCGAGGTCGATACGGAACAAGACGGAACAGTGACGGCGGAATACTCGCGCGGTTACCGATTTGGCGACCGGCTGCTGCGGCCGGCGAAAGTTCAGGTCGGCAAAGGCCGGGCACACTCTGCCGGCGAATAGGCTGGCGGTTAATACGGAACTTCATTAATAAAGCCTCGCAACCTAGATCTGCGCGGCTCTTTCTTTCTCCGTGAATGCCCGGGGGTGCGTGACGCAAAACGGCGACGAATTAAGTCGTCTGCCGAATATTTCCAACCTCTCATTCCGATCTGTCGAAGGCGAGGGCTTGCTACCTTTGTTAGCGAGGCTTTTTTTCCGCCAATGCCGGGGCCGTGTTCAGCAGAGCCGTATGCAGTCGACCAACCATCACGACGATCCCACTGCTAATACCAGAGCGCGTTCGAGATGCCGGCCTGTTGGTTGCTTAGCTCCGATTAATGTTGTAACCCGGTCGCGGCTAGATGGTAGAATATGGTTGGCATAATCTGCCGCACTCGGTGCATCATAGATTCGACTGGTTGTACGAAGCTTTATGGCAGACATAGACGCATACAAAGACAAATTCAGTGAGAGCGGGCGACGAGTGCTTGAGACTGCGCTGGATGAGTCGAAAAAGCGCGATCAGAATTACGTCGCGATCGAGCACATACTTCACGCGGTCGCGAGCGAGGAAGACGATCTCTTTACGTCGACTATGCGCGACCTGGCGGTCGATCCGCGATCAGTGAAGCTGCTGATCGAAAAACGGATGGAGATGGGTCGGCAGCACACCGGGAAGGGCTTTCGAATTGCGCCGGAGACAACCGAACTCTTCAAACGGGCGATGGATCGAGCCCGCTCCCAAGGCCGTCGCGTTATCGACGGTAGTGATATTTTTTACGTGCTCTCGAATGACGAGCGCAGCATCTTGAACGACGTTCTACAGAATCTCGGAGTACCTTCGGAAGAAGTTGCTCAAACAGCCCGGACACGAATTCGCAAGCGTGAGAAAGAAGAAGAACGGACGCGACAGAAGTACGAGCTTCCCTCGTTCCTGCGTCACTTTGGCGTTTCGATGAACAAGCTCGCCCGCCAGGACAAGATCCCGCCGACGATCGGCCGCGAGAAAGAGATCCTGCAGATGCTCGAGATATTATCGCACCGCGAGCGTTCGAATTCGCCGATGCTCGTAGGTGAACCGGGCGTCGGGAAAACGGCGGTGGTCGAAGGGCTGGCAAGATTGATCGAGCTCGAACCGGAAAAAGTTCCGGCGCGATTACGTGATTCTCACATTGTACAGCTTCAAATGGGCGGCCTCGTCGCCGGAACGATGCTTCGCGGAATGTTTGAGGAGCGGATCAAGGGCATCATCGATGAGGTGAAGGAAAAG
>JBKKAS010000284.1:0-2153 GCA_046714595.1 Pyrinomonadaceae bacterium
GAAAGTAGTATCTAGAGATCCGTCAGCGTTCAGCCTTCCAAAATTATTGCGCGGCGTCCCGTTCATTGCGGCAAATGAGCCACCGACAATTACCTTTCCATCTGACTGAGTGGCGACGATGCGCGCCGTTCCAGGCGATCCGAGTACTGGATTAAATGAAGGATCGATGGTTCCGCTCTCTAAGAGCCTAACGAGACGCGGACCGGCGGCGGTCGTAGCGAGGAAGACCGGACGGTTCATTGGGTCGACCTGCCACTTATTCTTGATCCCCGTCACAGCCGGATCCAGCACATAGGTATTGTCGACGGACCCGTTTGCCTCGAGCCGAATGAGGGGACGGGAGACCGTACCTCCGGAAGCAGAATAAAGGATCTTGCCATCGGGAAGTTGATGGACGAACCCCCCCGACATGGACAACGGTGGAACAAAGCCGGGTGTGGAATTTCCGTCCGGCAGGAATCGACGCAGCTGTTCACGCGGTGGAAAACCTTGGGCAGTCTGCTGAAGGCTCCCGCTCGCCAGAACACCGCCATCGCTCGCGATCGACAGATCTTCGATAGAAAGGAAGGCGGATGCAGGAATAGATGTCGTGAATGCGGCATAGGTCGGATCAACAGTCCCATCTGCCAGTCGCCGAGTGATCCCCATCGACCCGCCGAGATGACTTCGCGAAGTAATGGCTAGATAAAAGCGCCCGTCCGGAAGCAGCTCGATAACAGTCGATGTCGAAACCAAGTGACCACCGGCCAAAGCAGGGGCAGTGAAGCTTGCATCGAGCGACCCATCGAGGTTATACCGACGCATCGAATAGCTGTACCAGGTTCCCGCGATGTTGCCCCACGAACCATGAGTCGCAATGACCTTGCCGTCGGCCTGAATAGCGTTCACCGAAAGCCAGTTTCCGGTAAACTCGGGCGGACCTGTTGCGTTGATAAGAACGGCCGCAAATGAATTATCAAGGCTTCCGTCCGAATTGAGCCGGACCATCTTCGCGTGGTTAGGGGATGTCGAACCGGCGAGAACGATCTTTCCGTCTGGAGCGATCATCAAGTTGCTAATCCCTACTGCGCCCTCGTTGTTGTAGGAGAAAGACGTATCGACAGTTCCATCGGGGTTCAGTCGGAACATCCCGCTTCGAAGCACGCCATTAACAAACATGCTGGGCGCGTTATAGACGATGATCTTTCCGTCCGGCTGGATAACTTGCGGGAAGTTAGTATCATTCGGCAGAGGATTCGACGGCACTGGACTGAATGTCAGGTCGACACTAGCCGACTGAGCAACGGCCTGGGCCGCGAAGACCTGGAACAACAAGAATGCCAAAGCAGTTAGGCTTCTAACGATACGATCGAGGGTCATTGCTCTTCTCCCCATCCAAAAATCGCGCTCATGAGAAAACGACAGACGTGATGTCACTGCGGCAAGAATGCGTTGGGCACAGCGACATCGGTCGCGAGGCCCCACTGAACGCCGCCGATTCCAGCAGTACTCTGCATCATATACCAGACACCGTTCGACGGCCTGAACACGGCTATGTCGGCCCTTCCATCGCCGTCGTAGTCGGCGGGAATCGGCCTGTCGCCGTTAAGTCCGAACCCGAGGATCGTGTAGGACAAGTCGCTCGAGTTAAAGACGTACCATCCAGCGTTGGATGGACGGAAAACTGCGAAGTCCGTCTTTCCATCGCCGTCGTAATCAGCCGGGGCCGGAATGTCGCCGGTCGCTCCCCAGTGGATCGAACGGTGCTGAAACAATGCGCTGCTCGCGGCGTACCACCAGTCACCGCTCGACGGACGAAAGATCGCGCGATCCGCTTTTCCGTCGCCGTCGAAATCCCCGATTACCGGCATGTCGCCCGCGAGGCCGAATCCCATCGAATCGAAGATACCGGTCGTTGTCGTACGGTGCCATGTATTTGTTGAGGGCCTGAAGACTACGAAATCATCAGTACCGTCGTTGTTAATGTCAGCCGGAAGCGGGATGTCGCCGGCCTGCCCGACGTTCGCGGCACGAAGCTGTCCGGTCGAGCTGGCGCTGTACCACCACGTACCCGTCGACGGACGGAAAATGGCGAGATCGGTCCGGCCGTCACCATCGAAGTCAGCGGGAACCGGAACGTCGCCGCTCAGACCAAACGCCGGCGAGCCGTAGGG
>JBKKAS010000285.1:0-7033 GCA_046714595.1 Pyrinomonadaceae bacterium
GATCCTGGGCCGCGATCATTTCGGGAAACATCGCGGGCAAGTCCGAGCTTGCATTCACGCCGTGCTGCCGCCACGCGCACAGGACCTTCGCATTGCGAGCAAACTCACCTTCGCCGGAAAGCTTAAGATACATTTCGTAGTCTTCGAGTCGGGCGTCCTCGTTCCAGGTATGTTTCATCAGCGCCGAACGTCGGTATAAAACACCCGGCGACGAAAAGACAATGCCGCGTAGCAGAAGCTGCTGCAGATCGCCGTCGGCAAAATCGGTCCACTCTTTTGTCGAACCGATCACACGATCGTTGTCGTCCAACAAGTAAGCGTGCGAGAACGCGAGCACCGCCGTCGGCCGGTTGTTTAGAAGGGTCGTCTGCTCGGCAAGGAACGTCGGCAGCCAAACATCATCCGATCCGAGATAGGCGAAGAATTCACCATTGGATGCCGCGAATGCCTCGTTCAGCGTTGAGCATAGACCGCGGTTCTCCCGAGCGATCAGTTCGGAGTCGAACGGACAATCGTTCAAGACATTTTCAATGATCTCGATCGATCCGTCGCGTGAGCCATCATCGATCACGAGCAGCTTTTTTGGTTCGAGCGTCTGACTTATAATCGACCGCAGGCATTTCTCGATGAACGGCGCGTGGTTGTACGACGGGACGGCGACGAAAACTTCGTGCTGTGATTCTGTTCCTGACGGTTCCATCGGGTCGAATTTCAATAGAAAATGAGAACATATTTGCACCGGTTTGTCATACGACGGGGATTTTGGGGCGGGTTCCTGTTTCGGTTCGGTTTGTCAGCTTTGCGACCTTTGCGAGCTTTGCGTGAAACATTTCTCCGAGTCATTCATTTGAGCGTATGCCGGAGTTCTGTCTCACGCAATGCTCGCAAAGGTCGCAAAGGCAGAAGATTTTCCCGTAGAGACCCGAGCGTGCGGATCCGATTTTAAATGAAAGTCCTGCATCTACTCGATTCCGTCGGCCGCGGAGGCGCCGAAGCACAAGCTCTGGACGTGTGCCGGAACGCGGCGCGCTTCGGTATCGATATCACGCTTGTCAGCGCGGGCGGCGGCGCCATGGAAAACGATTTTCGCGAATCGGGCGCCGAATATATTCCGCTAAAACGAAAGTTGCCCGTCGATATCTACTTCGCTTCTCAGCTCCGCCGCGTCATCAAAGAGCGGCAGATCAGCATCGTCCACGGTTACCAGGCTGTCGATGGATTGCATCTCTATCTCGCGACTCGCGGATTGAACACGGTGCGGTGTGTTCTCAGCTTCCAGGGCTTTATCGCCGATCGAAAGAATCGCGTCACCTCAAAGTTTCTGATCCCGCGAATGGACGCTAACGTTGTCGTCAGCCGCGGTCTGCAGAAGTGGCTCGAACATACCGGCGGCCTCGATACCTCACGCAACTTTCACGTAATCTACAACGGCGCAGATCCCGAACGCTTGCGGCCGACGGGGAGATCTGTTCGAGATGAACTCGGCCTACCAGACGACGCACTGCTGATCGGTATGGTCGGCAACTTCTACCGCGATCCGAGAAAGGACCATCTGACGGTATGCCGTGCGCTGCCCTCGGTTTTCGCGCGTTTCGGTAATGCTCATTGTTTGTTCGCGGGAAGGATCGAGGAAGGCGCCGAGGACAAAATGGCGGACTGTCTGAATTTTTGTATCGAGGCGGGCATCGCCGATCGGGTACATTTCCTCGGCGGGCGCAGCGATGTTCCCGACATTCTCGCCGCGCTCGATGTTTTCGTATTTTCGTCGTTACACGAAGGTCTGCCCCTCGCTGTGTCCGAGGCCATGCTCGCCGGTGTGCCGATGATCGTATCCGATATCGAGCCGCTGCTCGAAGCGACCGCGGGCGGTGAATTCGCCGAGGTCTTTCATGTCGCAGACCACGATGCTCTAAGTAAAAAACTGTCGTTACTTCTCGCGGACCCGGCGAAGCGGCGCGACCTGAGCACGCGAGCGAAAGCATTCGCCTTGGATAACTTCAGTATCGATTCTCACCTGAGGGCACTGACACAACTCTACGCGTCATTGAACAAAAAAACCGACACCCGATAAGCGTCGGCGCTCCAGTGCAAAATATATAGGTTTCTATTGCCGTTGAAACTCCGGTGTTCCCAGAACCAAACTTACAACTTTAAAGACTTCAGGGTTCCCGCTTGGCGGGAGCAGCCGTGCGGGACGATTGCGCCCGCCCTGCTGACCTGCCTGGCGCATGTTCGGTACATCCATCTCCTCATCCAGGTCGGTGCCGGCTTTTACTTCGGGCAGCGGCTGGTCGACCTGCTTCAACAGCGTCGTCCTTGTCGTGGACGAAATATCGCCGTCGAGTATCTGCGAGATAGCGAGGTTAAGTACTTTGGATCTGTCCGCCGATTCAAACCGTTTGAGATCGGCCCGGGTTCCCGGGATACGGTTGCTCGCGATGGCCACCGCGAAATTCAAACGCTCAAGCAGGGCACCGGTGTTGACCCAGTCTTCGGCGGTGTCGGGATAGCCGGTCGGGGCCTGGTAACCGTACGGAACCTCGCCGAGCTTGTTGAGCATCGCGAGCATCGCCGGTCCGCCGTTGGTGTCGGCACCGAGCGCGCGGATCGAGCTGACGGCAAGCTCGAACGGCGTTTTGATCTTCGCCCTGTAATTCTCGGCGGCGAAAAATTCTTTGTCGCTGAACAGCGCGCGGAGCGTCGACTTTATATCGCCACTCGACTTCGTGAACGCATCCGCTACGCGCCCGACGAGCGCATCGCTCGGGTTGTCATTTACAAATTTGACCGCCAATTTTCGCGCGATAAATTTCGCCGTCGACGGGTGTTTGACGAGAATGTCGATCACCTTTAGCCCGTCTTTCACGCCGCCTTCGTCCACCTTTTGACCGAGCACGGTCTTGGCATTCTTATCGTGCCACCCGTTGTTGAAATAAAACTCGCCGCTCTCGATGTCGCCCGGTACGCCGGCCATCCGCTGGAGCCGGTTAATTGCGCGATCCTCGCGTCCTGTGATCTCATTCGCCGCCGCACGACGGTAACCGCGCGGATCGGCGATGGTCCACCCGGTGAACGCCTTCGCGACCTCGACGATGTCCTTCTGCGTATATCCGCCATCGACCCCAAGCGTGTGCAGCTCCATCAATTCGCGTGCGTAGTTTTCGTTTAGCCCGCGCTCACGCTGTCCCTGGCCGACTGTCTGCATTTGCTTAAGGCGCGAGTCGAGTTCCGCGTCGGTCAAACCTTGACGCTGCTTGATGCGCTCGCGCTGTCGCGGATTTAACGTTCCGTTCTGAAGCTGTCGTGCAAGCGGGCCGTTGCCACCCGGCTGCGCACCAGGGGCACGTGACTCAAAGTTGTCGAGGAAAAACAACATCGCGGGATGCTGTGCCGTTCCGACGACAAGATCCTTAAAGTTTCCGAGCGCGTTCTTTCGCAAAACGTCGCGCTCGTAGCTCGGGATATACCAGCGAACCGCGGCCTTTCCGGAAAACACATTGAAGTGGTTCTGCCAGAAATCGACCATCACCTCTTGAAGCTGTCGTTCGGAATAAACCGCACGCAGGACCCGGTTCGCCGCGATCTGCGGGACGAGTTGGTTGGCCGGACGCAAATTATATTCGCGATACAGCTCCTGCAGTTTTTGCCGACGGTCGCGTTGTTGGTCCGCGGTCATTCCGTTTTGCAGCTGCTCTTCAGGCTTCTTCTCTCCGTCACTCTTCGCCGTGTCCCCGCGTCGCTGCTCTGCCGCATCACGGCGCCCGCCCTCGAGTTGGCGAAGCAATGCGGCAGGATTCGGATACTTCGCGAAAACTTCGGCCGTCGACATTTCGAATATCTCGAGACCCTTGACCTTACTCTCCGCTACCGGATCGGCGATCGAAATACCATCCAACTGCTGCTGGATATACTTTTCCACTCCGATCGATCTGACCCGCTCGATGTCGCCCGGCCGAGCTCCGAAGCCAAGACGATTTAAGACGTGAATGATCTTCTGATCTTCGGAAAGTGATTTCCTTGCTTTCGTGACCGGGCCGCCGATCGCGAAGATCGGCAGTGCGAAAACGTACAGGACGAAGAAGGCAGTTAGTTTCTGAAACCCGGATGATGACCTTTTCATTTATGAATACCTCTGGAAAATCTATTATAGCCTCTTGATTCTGATGAGACCGTCTGCTTGATTAGACGTCCGCAAAGCGCGGTTGGGCGAAGTTTTGTCGGGCGTTGGCCGCGGGACAAGAGACAACAATCGACTGCTCGTTTACATCAAAGCCTACGAAAATCGCCCGACTTGGGCTAGAATGTCGCTCTGACCACCCTGGAAAAAAGAATCATGAAAATGACACGAGTTTCTGTCCTGTTTATGTCGTTATTGGCCCTGCTCTCGGCGGTTTCCGCCCTTGCGCAGACTGGCGCGTTCAATGACTCGGCAGTCGAATATAGCTTCGATCTGCCCGACGAACGCTGGAAAATGACGGCGAAGCCGTCCTCTACAAAGCCTAACGTCGAATATGTCTTTGTCGATCGAAACGACGGTCATCTCGAAGTGCGCAAACTTGCCATTGGTAAAGACGCGATCCTTGCGGACGTAATCCGCGACGAGGAACAAAAGCTTCAGTTTCTTCCGGGATATGTGGCGGGTCGGGATGAGAACTTTACGGGCCGGCTGAGAGGCAGTGTCTTCAACTTTGAGTTTGTACGTGCGGGCCGTCCGATGAGCGGCCGATTCTACTTTCTGCGCTCCAGTGATAACACGGTCTATGTTCTTCGCTTCACCGGTTTTCGCGACAAGCTGCGATCGATACGTCATCAGACCGATTCGATCGGAAGGACATTTGACCTGCGAAAGAGCTCCTAGAATTTTTCGGATGCGCTGCTGATCATCGACCGCGCACCGAACGGCAAGATGTAGCCGCTGGTTTTGAGTTCACCGCCGTCGAGCGCCGCAGGGAAATCGATCTTCTCCATTCTCAACGTATCGCATTCCGCCCCTGACAGATCCGTCATCACCTTTACGTTAAACTTTTCCGTCTTTCGCAGCAGACTCCACGCCGTCTGGCCGTTGACCTTGTAACTTTGACAGAGTCTTTCCGCTAACGCGTCGCTATTGTCAGCCGCAAACCAGTTCAAAAAATCTTCGCGGCCCATTCCCTCGGAACATTCGGCAAGCAAAAGTATCGTGCCGCCGTCGGTACACGCTTGCGATGCGGCCTCGAGCGCCTTGTGAGCCTGGATCATGTTGATGTCATGCGGAAAACCGCCGCAGCTCACGACAACAAGATCGCGCTTTTCAGTTACCGCGATCGTGTTGTCGTCCGCGTACGCGTCACAAGCGGCCCGATGCGACGCGATCCAGTCGCCGCAAAAAAGATCGACCGCCTGCCCCGAATCGTCGACGATGGTGTTCACGGCGAACGAGGGCTTTATCGCGGCGGCCGCCTCGACGAATGCCTGGTGAACTGGATTAAGATCCAGCGATCCAGTACCCACGCCGTCGCGACGGGTATTCCGCTCGCAATCGAACGCGAGCTTGTGCGTCGCCGAAACCGTTTTTGCCGAAGCGAGTCCGGGACATATCAGCTTCCGTCCTCCCGTGAACCCCGCGAAGTAGTGGAACGTCACGCCTCCGATCAAAACAACATGATCGAACTCGGTCAAAGCACGGTTCAATTCGATAGATATGCCGCCTGATGTCTCGCCCATCCGGACGATCTGCGCCAGATCGCGCGGATTATGATCGAGCGTTTTGATCCGCTGCGAAATGAAAGGCGTAAGGATCTCTTCTTTTTCTTCGGCGGTGACCGGTCGGTGGATGCCCGTCGAGAAGATCACACTCATCTCGTGCGGCGCGGTTCCGTTTGCGATAAGCCGACGGACCAGAAGGTTGATCACTTGCCCGCATGCCGTCCGGCGGGTTGCATCCGGAACGACGAACAACACGG
Organism: Pyrinomonadaceae bacterium; assembly: GCA_046714595.1. GTDB lineage: Bacteria > Acidobacteriota > Blastocatellia > Pyrinomonadales > Pyrinomonadaceae > OLB17. The sequence goes on from JBKKAS010000285.1 coordinate 5,943, forward strand.
TCTCACCCGCCCCAACGATGTCTTCGAGAAGCTTTGAACCGATCGGGCTGTCGAGCTTTCTTGAAATTTCGACGTCCGGCAACGGTCGGTTTTGGTGTGGGCTATCGAGGATGATGAAACGAGTATCGTCAAAGACGAATGGTATCGGATGGCGACCGTATTTGAGATGGATATCGGGCATTTTGTGCGGAAGGCGGAACTGCCCGCGTCAGCGGGTGTGCGGCGCCGATAACCTGCGAACGCCAGAAGATCCTCGCGCTCGACCACCCGCTAACGCAGGTCGTTCTGACTCGGTTCAAAACATTTCGTTCCGGTTTCGCAAACGTAGATCGCCTCGGCTTCCCGATCCAGGGTCTCCATCTGAATCGTTAAATGATCGATACCGAACCCGTCGTGTAGCTTAGCGCGCACCACCGCGAGCAGATCGGCGTGCACGATCGAATCGTCGTGCGTGATGTGCGCCGAAAGTGCGTCGATGCCGGAAGAGATAGTCCAGACGTGGAGGTCGTGAACCCCGCCGACACCGGCTGTTTCCAGGATCGTCGACTCGACCGCCGCGAGGTTTATGTACCGCGGCGTACCCTCGAGAAGGACGTTTACCGAATCGAGAATTAGCCGCCACGCTCCGAAGATGATTATCAGGCTGATAAGAACACTGCCCACCGCGTCGGCCCATAGGAAGCCAAACGCGACGATCATGATGCCAGCCATGATCGCCGCCACCGAGCCGAGAAGATCTCCCATGACGTGGAGGTATGCGCCGCGCATATTCAGATCATGTTTATGGTCCGAGCGAAGCAAATACGCCGCGATAAGATTTACGACGAGACCACCGGTCGCGATCAGCGTAAGCTGCACGCCCGCGATCGCGGGTGGCGACTGCCATCGCTGGAACGCTTCGTAAATTATCCAGATCGAGAGCAGGACGAGGGCAATGCCGTTTACAAATGCGGCGAGGATCTCAAGGCGATAGTAGCCGTATGTTTTTCGCGAAGTTGCCGGGCGGGCCGCAAACCAGATGGCAAACAGCGTAAGCGTGAGCGCCGCTACATCCGTCAGCATGTGGCCGGCGTCAGCGACCAAAGCAAGCG
>JBKKAS010000286.1:0-1929 GCA_046714595.1 Pyrinomonadaceae bacterium
CGTTCCGCGGGAAACAATTGCTATCCCCCGGGATAGAGAGCATACTAGAACACGAATCGAGCCTCGCTTACTCTTTTTTCAGCCTACCCGAATACTTCGGATTCATCCTGACTCAAGCAGCCAATACGATCCACGGCCAGATGCCCTGGATATCACCAACAGTTTAGGGCCAATGGTCCGGCTGCATTGGAGAATAGGAGTATTCAGTATGTCAGATAGATTAAACCTTATTGCCACGATGGCGACGCAAGATAAGTTTTCGACTTTTACGAAGCTGATGAAATCGTCGGGTGCAAATGAGGCGTTCAGCAGCCCGGGAGATTTCACGGTATTCGTTCCGACAAACGAAGCATTCAGCAAAATCCCGACGGATATGATGAGCGAGCTTTTGAACGAGACGAATCAGACAACGCTGAAGGCTTTGCTTTCGTACCACATCGTGCCGGGCAAACTGATGGCGGCCAATCTTGGCTCGTCGCCGGTCAGAACATCGTTCACCGGACAAGAAATTAGATTCTCAGACTCGAACGGACTCAAGGTTAACGGTGCAGCGATCCAGTCTCGCAACATCGACGCGACCGATGGCGTGATCCACGCTTTGAATACTGTCCTCGCACCGCCGGCGCGGACGCAGGAACGAGCGGCCAAAGCGGCCGCGGCTTCGATCCAAACCGCAGCAGTCCCGGCAGACGCAACTTCGGCCACGGGGACGGCGGTTCCGACAGCCGCCGCTTCAAGCATCCCGACTTCGCCTGCGGACGCCTCGGCAAGAGCGGATATTAAGCCGATTATCTAACTTAACGTCCTACACTAAACCGGCCGATCGATTCCCCTTGATCGGCCGGTTTTTTGCGCGTTTGGTTGGATATTTGTCGGAGTCGGGAATCGCGTAGGGAAAGGATCTGCAGCGGATTACTTTGCAAGCAGTTCCTGAATGCGTCTGACGACCTTGCTCGGCGTCGGGTACCACAGCCGATTTGTGTCGATAACCTTCTGATCGTCGATGTACACGCTGAACTCGCCGAAGCCGCCCCGCACCTTCTCCGCCTCGACATTGTTCTTTCTCAATTGGGCCGCCACACGGGAAGCCATCACAGTCTTGATCGGTCAGGTGGCGCAGTAGTGGATCGAAACTTTTTTCATACAGGTCGTGGATGACAACCGTCACAGCCGCAATCGCATGGATCGTCGGTCGCATCGTTACTATTTGTTTCCTGGCAGTACTCGCTGCAGTATTCTGAATCACCAACCAGCGAGCAACTACAACCGTCGTGTCCGCACTTATTGTCATCAGTCATAAAATTTCTCCCTGTTGAATCGTCTGTCGTGCCGGTGCGTTCCCAAGTGTAAACGCCGACGTTTATGGCTTGAGATCGAGCGACGCCATTCCGGTGTTCATATCGAAGGGAACCGAGGCATGTGAATGCGTGATCATCCACCGGCCTTCGACCTTCCTCCAGCACAGAGTCGCCCGCCAGCACATATCGATCTTAACCCCGTCAGATTTTGTACCGATGACTCGGTTGAGCCCGTGACAAAAAGCCAGATAATCGCCGGCCTCGACTACGAGGTCGCTCACTTCAAAACCCATGTGACCGTCAAACGACGATAGCCATTCGGTCAGGCGCGTTCGCAGAAGATCCGTTCCCTTAAACCCGAGCGGATTTACAACGTCGAAGGCGGCAACCTCTGAGACGTAGTGGTACATCACCGCTTCGATATCTTTTGCACGTAACGCGACGGCCCATTCTCCGACAAGTTCGCGTATCTCGCCATTGCTGTCCATACCCTGTTTAGATTCCGCGGCCATAATTATTCCTTAGTTGGATCTGAGTATACGGTAGCATCAACGGCGGTCGTTCACTGTGTGGAACCGCACGTATATGCGTCGGTATCTAACGGCCGATACGCTATCTCGAATGATACAGC
>JBKKAS010000287.1:0-3641 GCA_046714595.1 Pyrinomonadaceae bacterium
AGCGGGAGGTCAGCAAGTTGATCGCACCATCTGTGATCTCCAGTGTCTCCGGCGTGAGACCGTTCTCCGTGATCTGCCGTGCGATCAGGTATTGCTTAGCGATGTTCAATTTTTCGCGATCACTGTATCCGGCGAGCTGGATGATCTCCATTCGATCGCGAAGCGGCATCGGGATCGGCCCGAGCTGGTTCGCCGTGGCGATGAAGAACACCTTCGAAAGATCGAACGGGAGGTCGAGATAGTTGTCGCGGAACGTGTTGTTCTGCTGCGGATCGAGTATCTCGAGCAACGCCGCCGACGGGTCGCCGCGATAGTCATTGCCGAGCTTGTCGATCTCGTCGAGCATCATCACCGGATTGTTCACGCCGGCGCGCCTAAGCGCCTGGATTATCCGACCCGGCATCGCTCCGACATACGTGCGGCGATGCCCCCTTAGTTCCGCCTCGTCGCGCATTCCGCCAAGCGACATTCTTTCAAATTCGCGCCCGAGCGCCCGAGCGATCGAACGGCCGAGACTTGTCTTACCAACTCCGGGCGGGCCGACGAAAAGAAGGATCGGCGATTTACCGTCGGGCCGCAGTTTCACTACCGCGAGCGATTCGAGAATGCGCTCCTTGATGTCTTCGAGGCCGTAGTGATCCTCGTCGAGTATCTTGCGCGCCTCGTTCAGATCGAGCCTTTCATTGCTCGACTTGTTCCACGGCAATTCGATCACATATTCGAGATACGTGCGGATGACGTGATAGTCGGGAGCCGCCTGGGGCAGCGCTTCCATACGCTTCAGTTCGCGTGCCGCTTCTTTACGTACCTCGGCGGGCAGGTCAGCCGTTTCGAGACGCTCGCGAAGCTGCTCGGCCTCGGCCTTCTCGCCGGTGTCATCCTCGCCAAGTTCTTTCTGAATCTGCTTGAGCTGCTGACGCAGTACGTAGTCGCGCTGCGACTTGTCCATCTCGGACTGCGCCTCGGTCGCGATCTTCGAGCGGATCTGCATTATCTCGAGCTCGCGTGCGAGCGCTGCATGAGTCAGGGTGAGCAAGCCGTCCACCGTGCTGGACTCGAGCATCTTCTGCTCGGTCTCGGTCCCGAGATCGAGAACCGACGCGAGAAAGTACGCCAGCTGCACCGGATCCTGCTGCGTCATGACAGCCATCCGGATCTCTGGCGGAACCTGCGGCAGCAGCGCCAGAGCCTGCTGGATCATTCCCTGAATGTTTCGCTTCAGCGCCTCGATCTCTTCGTCGTCGACGCGCCTGAGCTCGGGCAAAATTTCGACCTTTGCCTTCAGAAACGGCTGTTCCGTCAACCACTCCTTGACCTCGAATCGCTGGATGCCCTGGACGATCAACTGCATCATGCCTTCGTTTCGCATCATCCGCTTGACGTTCACGATGGTGCCGATCTTGTAAAGGTCGTCGTACTCCGCCTCATCGCCCGTAACATCGCTGGTTTTGGTGGTCACGCAGGCAAGCAGCTTCTCTTCGGTAGCGAGCGCAAACTCGACCGCCCGCATCGATCGCTCACGTCCGACCGCAAGCGGCACGACCGTTTCGGGAAACAGTGTCGTGTTCTGCAGCGGGAGCACCGGGATCTCCATTATCTTCGGGAGCTTGTTTGTGATCGCACCCTGTTCTTGTGTTTTCTCGTCAGCCATAAAAACCTATGTTGGCCCTTGCGAGCTTTGCGGTCTTTGCGTGAAACTTCTTCTCTCACGCAGAGCTCGCAGAGGACGCAAAGTAAGTCAATCACCCTTCCACAAATTAATTATCAGCAATCCGTTATCAAAATTATGCTCGATCCGGGCGCCCTCGATCGTGGCCGGAAACTCCAGCGATTTCTCGAACCGGCTGTATGTGATCTCCATCTGGTGATACGACATTCCGACAGCGCATGATCGGTCTTTTCGGCAGCCTGCGATGTACAGCACATTTCCCTGAATCTCTATCTCGACGTCCTCGGCCGACACACCGGCCAGCTCAACCTTTACTATCCAACCGTCCTCGGTTTGATACACGTCAGCCGCAGGAAGCCACAACTGTCCCGACGGCCGGGCATTCTTCGACGAGCCGAGAAATTGAAAATGACGGTTGAAAGATTTTGCCATTTCTTTTGAGGGACGAGTGACAAGTGAAGAGTGACGAGATCAGAGCTTCTTTTCCGAAGCTTGTCACTCGTCACTTGTCACTCGTCCCTCGTCACTCCCACTATTTCTTACTCCAAAACGCGCTGCCGCTCGAGATCTCTTCGAGCGTCTCGGCGATCTCGCGTTCGTCTTCCATCTCGAGCGCAATATCTGCCATTGCAATGATGCCCGCAAGCTTGCCCGAGTCATCCACAACAGGGATGCGACGTACTTGTTTGTCGCCCATGATTCGGATCGCTTCGAAAACAAAATCATCGGGTTTAACGGAAAATATCTCCGTCGTCATCGCATCGCCGACCGACGATGATGCATCCTTGCCGTTCGCGATCGAACGGACGACGATGTCGCGATCGGTAACAATGCCGACTAGTTTTCCATCCTCAATGACGGGGATCGAACCCATGTCGCCGTCGCGCATAAGCGCGGCAATTTCGCGCAAAGTCATCTCACGCGTCGCCGTCTTAACATTCGACGTCATTATTTCGCGGCACTTGATTCGAGCCGCACGCGAGCCTTCGGTCATTAGTTTCTCCTTTCAATTATTTTGTTGGAGTCGGCGGGATAAAGCAAGCCCTTTCCATTTTCGATTTTAGATTTTCGAGGAATCGAGCGGTCGCGAGTCGCACACCGACGGCGGCAAGTAATTTTATCCGTTTCCAACAGCTTTCCGCGCACCATCGTCGCCGATCGCTTCCACGGGACAAGCGTTCAAGGCCTCTTCGCAGAGGGAGAATTCTTCGTCCGTTTCGGGCTGTTTGGAAACGTAGGAATATCCGTTCTCGTCGTTGCGTTCGAAATTGGCGGGCGAGGTATCGCGGCAGACGTCGCAGTCGATGCACTGCGAGTCGACGTAGAATTTGCCGGCCGTGTTATCCGGTAGTTTGTCGCGCGTGGTTGCCATAAAGGGTATTACCGCCGAGACGCAAAGACGCGGAGCACAAAAGAAGGTATTGTGCCCTCTCCGCGACTCGGCGTCTCTGCGGTTCAGTTCTTTTTCTCGGTAAGCGAGATCATGCGCTGAAGCGCGACTCCGGCGAACTGTTTTGTCTTGTCATCGACGACGATCTCATTCACGACAACGCCGTTCACCAGATTGTCCATCGCCCACGCCAGGTTCTGCGGCGCGATACGGTACATCGTCGCGCACATGCACAGATCGGGTGCGAGCAGGCGTATCTCTTTATCAGGGAACCGCTGCTGAAGGCGGTTGACGAGGTTCACTTCCGTCCCGATCGCCCACTTCGATGCGGGCGGCGAGTTCTCAACCGTCTTGATAATGAAGCTTGTCGAACCGTCGAGATCGCTGATCTCGACAACCTCGCGCATGCATTCCGGATGAACCAGAACCTGCACACCGGGGATCTCGTCGCGGACCTTGTCGACGTGCCAGGGTTTGAACCGACCGTGCACCGAACAGTGTCCGCGCCAAAGGATCAGTTTCGCCTCGCGTAACTGTTCTTCCGTGTTACCACCGAGTTCTTCGTGCGGATTCCAGAGCGCC
>JBKKAS010000288.1:0-8309 GCA_046714595.1 Pyrinomonadaceae bacterium
GATTTTGGCGGCGAGGTGGAGCGCGTTTTGAAGATGGTCGACGGCATCGTGCTTCTCGTCGATTCAGCCGAGGGCTGTCTGCCGCAGACGCGGTTCGTTTTGAGAAAGGCGCTTGAGCTTAAGCTTCCGGCGATCGCACTCGTAAACAAGATCGACCGTCAGGACGCTCGACCCGAGGAAGTCGTAGACGAGATCTACGATCTTTTCATCGACCTGGGTGCTAACGACCAGCAGATCGAATTCCCGATCCTCTATTCTGTCTCACGCGACGGTATCGCGAAAAAGGAACTCGCCGACGAATCGAAAAGCCTGAAGCCGTTGTTCGATCAGATACTCGAAACCATCCCCGCACCGCACGCTATCCGCGCGGATTCGCTGCAGCTTTTAGTCGCGAATATAGACTACAACCCTTTCGTCGGACGTCTCGCCATCGGCCGCATTTTCTCCGGTGAAATTTCGAAGAATCAGGAAGTGATAGTCGCGAAAATCGACGGTTCGACACAGAAAACGCGTGTGAAAGAGCTGTTCGTTTTCGAAGGCCTCGATCGCACATCGGTCGATAAAGCCGGTGTTGGCGAGATCGTCGCGCTTGCCGGATTTGACGATATCAACATCGGCGAGACGATCACCCTCGTCGAAAATCCGCGGCCGCTGCCCGTGATCGCCGTCGACGAACCTACTATCTCGATGATCTTCAGCGTCAACAACTCTCCGTTTTCGGGAATTGACGGAAAATTCGTCACCTCGCGGCAGATCAAGGACCGCCTCGACCGCGAATTGCTCGGCAACGTCGCTCTGCGCATAACGCAGGACGAGATTGCGTCCGAACAGTTCAAAGTCTCCGGCCGAGGCGAACTGCAACTCGCAATCTTAATTGAGATGATGCGCCGTGAAGGTTATGAGCTGCAGGTAGCAAAGCCCGAAGTAATCACCAAAAAGCACGAAAAGACCGGCGAAACACTTGAGCCCATCGAACAGGTCGTTATCGATGTCCCGGAAGAATTCATCGGTGTCGTAACCGAAGCCCTCGGCCGCCGGAAGGGCCAGATGACAAAGATGATCAACAACGGTTCGGGCCGCGTGCGGCTCGAGTACGAAGTTCCGTCGCGCGGGCTGATCGGGTTTCGCGGCGAGTTTCTGACTGAAACGAAAGGCACCGGACTGCTTAACACGCTCTTTCTGCGATTCGATAAATGGCAGGGCGAGATGAAAGGCCGCGCGACCGGGTCGCTTGTCTCTGACCGCATGGGCGAAACGAACACTTACGCTCTCTACAACCTGCAGGAACGCGGCACGCTTTTCGTCAAACCTCAGATCAAGGTCTACGAAGGAATGATCGTCGGCGAAAATGCTCGCGCGGTCGATCTTGACGTCAATCCAATCAAGGAAAAGAAGCTTAGTAACATGCGAACAACGTCGGCCGACGAAGCGATGCGGCTCGTGCCCATACGCGAAATGTCGCTCGAACGCGCCCTCGAATTCATCGCCGACGACGAGCTGATCGAAGTAACTCCGAAGTCGATACGCTTGCGAAAGCGCGTGTTGAAAGCGAACGAAAGACCGAAGAAATAGCTGTCAGTTAAGAGTTGTCGGTTGTCAGATGACGGTTGGTCAGATTTTTCTGACGACTGACCACTGATAACCGACAACTTTTTTGCGCTTGACACAGGTGCTTGGTTCGCTGGACTTTCCGACGGCGGCAAAGTCGAGATGCCGATGTCGGATATGTCCGGGATATTTCGGGTGCTTCGCGGATAAGTTCGGTATTAAGTGGATGTTAAATGTTGGCGACAATCAGTCAAACTGAAATTGCGAATCGCGGTCGTTAGTTCTACGATTTGTTTGCAAATCCGAAATCTGCTTAGTAGAACATGACGCCCTTAACCAGTTCGTCGGCGACTGCCAGTGATCGCGAGCGAAGAGCATCAGTTCGGATGGGGGCAATGTCTAGACCGCCTGTCGGATTTCGCGGTTTCTCGGGTAAATAAAATGGAGAAAAATAAATAATGGAATCAGTCGACATTGCGGCACCAGTTTCCAGGAAAGCGTTCTGGATCGGATGGATCATCGGCGTTGTGCCCTGTCTCATGCTCCTAATAAGTGCAGCGGCTAAGTTTATTCAGCCGCCGGGAATGGAGGAAAGCCTAAAACCGATCGGCTGGCGGGGGGATCAGCTTTACTGGCTTGACACATTGGAGATGGCGGTCGCCCTCGTTTATTTGATACCCCGCACGGCGGTCTTGGGTGCGATATTGGTCACCGGATATATGGGCGGAGCAATCGCGACGCACGTGCGCATAGGGGACTACTTCATTCTTCCGCACATTCTCATCGGCGTCCTGATATGGCTCGGTGTTTGGCTCCGCGATCCGCGGCTTCGTGCGTTACTACCGCTAAGAAGTTAATTTTCTATGTTCGCCATTGTGCCGTGCTTTCCTCGTCTTCGGTGATTAAAAAAGCTAACCACCGAACAAGAGGAAGACACGGAGGAAGTTAACACCGAATCATATTCTGCAGGAGTTCTTGATGTCCAAATACGCTGACGTTTATCTGCTGCCGATACCGGAAGAGAACCTTCCGGCTTACAGAACGCTCGCGACCGCCGCGGGAAAACTATTCGTAAAGCATGGTGCGCTGAAATATCGCGAGTACGTGGCGTCGGACCTGGACGTTCAGGATGTCGTTCCGTTCCCCAAACGCATTAAGCTGAAGCCGGGCGAAACCCTTGTCTATGCTGCGGTCGAATTCAAATCCGAAGCGCACCGGAACAAGGTGATGAAAGCGATCTTCAGCGACCCCGCGATGAGCTCGATGATGGACGGACAGAAACCGCCATTCGATTACAGGCGAATGGTCTACGGCGGATTTAAGATCCTGGTCGACCTTTAAGTTCGGCTTGCGAAACCGGTGTCCTCTCTTGCTCCTCTTATTCCTCTTTTTCTGTGGTAAAAAAACCGAACAACGGAAGGAGAGGAATAAGAGAAACGGATTAGGGAACCGACCATTGATATACGCTATATGGCCATCGACACCGCACAGGCAATAACAGATGTTGAGGTAGATATTCCTCAGCCGCCGGTGAAAACGTCGCGGTACGATCGCTCTATCGTCGACGGCTCGCTCGGACGCGCCGTGTGGAAAATAGCCTGGCCGACGATCGTCACAAACTTTATCGCGGGGCTTCAGGGGATCGTCGATCACATACTCGTCGGAAATCTCGTCGGTTTTACCGGCAATGCCGCGATCGGCGTGAGCTGGCAGATCTTTCTTGTCGTCATCGTTTTCATCTCGTCGATCTTTACCGGAATGAGCGTGCTGGTCGCGCGTTTTGCCGGCGCCGGTAATGAAGAAAAAGTAAATCGTACGGTGTATCAGGCGTTTCTAACGGCGATCTTTCTCTCGCTCGGGATAATGGCGCCGATCGGATATTTCGCGTCACCGTTCCTGCTCGATCTGGTGAACGCGGCGCCGGAGGTCAAGGCCGAAGCACTTCCCTTTTTACGCGTCACGTTCGTGTTCAGCATGGGCATGCTCGTTTACTTTATGCTGAGCGGCGCATTGCGTTCGGCGGGCGACGCCCGGACTCCGATGGTCCTTGGGATCGTGATGACGATCCTGAACCTCGTATTGAATATCGTTTTGATTCGCGGCCTGGGGCCGATACCGGCGTTCGGCACGATGGGCTCGGCGATGGGAACCAGCATCGCATCCGGGACGGTCGCGGTCTATGCTTTCTACAAACTCTGGAGCGGAAAATGGGTCGTGTCGTTTCCGCGCGGAAGTTACGCACCCGATTGGAAGGTGATCCGGCAGCTTTTTAAATTCGGGCTGCCGACAGGTATCCAGGGAATCGCGATGAACGTTGGGGGCGTGCTGATGCTCTGGTTTATCGGATCGCTTGCCAACAGCGCCGCGGCACAGGCAGCGTTCGCCGTTTCGTATACGCAGCTTTTTTCGCTTATCACATGGACTTCTGTCGGTTTAATGGGTGCGGCCGCGGCGGTTGCGGGACAGAATCTCGGAGCCGGCCGGCCGGACCGCGCCGAGAAGGCCGTCCACATCGCCGCGCGTTATGGCTTAGCTGGCTCGACCTTTATCGGGCTGATCCTTTTTTTCTTTCCGCAGCAACTGCTGGGAATCTTCGGCATGAATGAACCTGTCGTCCTCGAGATCGGCACGCAGTTGCTTCGCGTGCTTAGCGTATCCGGGCTATTTATCTCTGTCGCGTTGACGTACACGGGCGGGCTGCAAGGAACGGGCGACACGAGAAGCCCGCTCTACATCTCGATCATTTCCCAAGTCGCAATCCCGCTCGGCATCTGTTTCGTTATTCAGCGAACCGGTACGCTTGATCCGCTGGACGTGTGGCTTGCAATACTCGCGGGACATGTGACGAGATGTGTGTTGAGCGTGATCAGGTTCAGCCAGGGTAAATGGCGCACAATCAACGTCGATATCGAGCAGACGCAGGCGTAACGCTTCGACGACGTCAAACGCCGGAACGGCAATTGCGCGTAAACGGTCTTAGGGTCGCAAACTCAGGCAGTTAAACAATCGTCATAATTCGATAGCTTGATTGTGTCCTGATACGCGACATCATTTGTCAGCGATACGAAAAAGGGAGAATAACTATGGCACAAGCAGTTGGAAAAAAAGCAGAGACATCAATTTTCACCGGAGCATTCAGCAGCTTTTCAGTGAGCAATATTAAAGAGGCGAAGGGCTTTTACGGCACGACCCTAGGCATCGATGTCTCCGACGTAGGAGAAGGGCTTCAACTAAATATCGAAGATAGCGGGTCCGTATTTCTTTATCCAAAGGACGATCACGAGCCCGCGACTTTCACCGTATTGAATTTCAACGTCGATGATATCGAAAAAGCGGTTGACGAACTTATGGACCGCGGTATCGAATTCCAATCATTCACGGGTGAGATGAAAACGGATAGGAAGGGTATCTTCCGCGGAAAGGAAAACGGACACGGTCCGAACATCGCGTGGTTCAAAGATCCGGCCGGGAATTACCTGTCGGTGATAGAGAACTAGAGTTCTGTCGACCTATTTTATGTGTAGAAATATCAAGACACTTCACAACTTCGAACCACCCGCAACGGGCGAGGAAGTTCACGCGTCGTCACTGCAGTTTGTACGAAAGCTGAGCGGGTTTTCAAAACCTTCCAAGGCGAACGAAGATGTATTTAATCGTGCGGTCGAGCAGGTGACGCGAGCCGCAGAGGAGTTGATCCGATCTCTCGTTTCAAACGCGCCTCCGCGTGACCGCGAGGTTGAGGCTACTAAGGCTCGGGCGAGATTTGCGACGCGGAGGCTCGGTGACGCGGTGACCCGGTGACCGTTACCTATTTCGCGCCCCCTCCCTCTCCGAGTCTCGGCGTCTCCGTGTCTTCTTCAGGCTCCTCCTCCGCCCCGGGCTCGTATTCCTCGTATCCATGAGCGTCGTCATAGTAGTACTCACGATCTTTCTGGTCTTCGGCCCAGGCGTCGGGATCTTCGGCCCCTTCAGGTTTCGGCTTTTCCTGCATGGATAATTTATAATCGATTCGCTAGCACTCTCCAAACTATTTTTTGAAAGCGAATAAATACCTTCTCGGTTTCGGGCTGATCGCGGGCACGATCGCGTCGACTCTCTTCGTTCCGGTTTCCAGCGCTCAGCAAGGTGTTCAGCCAGCTTCACAGACCCGCGATCTGGATTATCAAGTCGCGGCCGTGCTCTACATGCAAAAAGCTGCGGAGTACCGAGCACTCTGCTATCAGGCATTTAACCTGGCCCGTATTCAACTTGATTCCGGTCTCGATAAAAAGAATCTCAAGAAGCTCCCAAAACCGGTGCGAAAAATGCCGATGGCGATCGTAGTCGACATCGATGAGACCGTACTCGACAATTCGCCTTCGCAGGCCCTCGGCATCAGGACCAACACGCCCTTCAATACGAAAGACTGGTACGCATGGACCAACTTGCGGCGGGCGAAAGCGGTTCCGGGAGCGGTCGAGTTCGTAAACTACGCGGTCTCAAAAGGCGTCAAGATCTTCTACATATCGAACCGCGATGAAAAGAATGAGAAGCAAGCGACGTTAGACAATCTGAAAAGCGCCGGGTTTGCCGATGTCTCCGCAGACAATGTTCTGCTAAGAACGGTTGAGTCGGGCAAGGACGCCCGTCGTGCAGTCGCCTCCGCCAAGCATCGCATCGTCATGCTCGTGGGCGACAATCTCGACGATTTCACTTCGGCATTTGAAAAAAAATCGATCGCAGACCGTTTTGCCGAAGTTGAGAAGGCTCGGGATCAGTGGGGCAAGAACTTTATCGTCCTGCCGAACGCGATGTACGGCACCTGGGAAAACGCCATCTATGAATATCAGCGTTTGACCGAAGCGCAAAAAGCCGAAAAGCGGGCGGCGGCGCTGGAATTGCCTTAGTTTTGAGTGCCGCCTTTAGGCGATTGATCTAGCTCCGGTAGGAGCGGCATGTTTGTAGAATTTCCGATCACAAGTACATGAGCTCCGTAGGAGCGACATCGATACCGCTCCTACGGAGCTCGTTACATTTGTTTGCGGAGCTCTACAAACATTTCGCACCTCCGGTGCTAAGAACCCGGTTTACTGCATGAATTTCGATTTTATGAAACTTTCTATCGCACGACCTTTCTTTTCCCTTGCTTCGTTGCTCATTATCGCGGGGTTCGGCCTAGCTCAAACCCTCACCGTTCGCGACATCATGGCCGAGCCGTCGATCGCGGGAATGCGCGCCGAGGGCGAAAAACTTTCGCCGGACGGAACGAAGGTCGTCTACCTCTGGAACGCCGAAGGCAAGATGCCGCGCGATCTTTATCTCGTTTCGACATCGGGCGGCGAGTCGCGGAAGATCCTCAGTCCATCAGATCTTCCGCCGCCAAGCCGGCCGCCGGAGAAAGAGAACAAGCTCGATTACGGACTCGTCCTACGCGACGATTTCACAAAAGCTCGGGAGAACCAGCTTAGCAATTTCGAATGGTCGCCGGATTCGAAACGACTCGTGTTCTCGCACGGCGGTGACCTTTATGTTTTCACACTCGGCGAATCGAAAGCGCGGCGGTTCACTAAAACACAAACACCCGAAACAGGCGCGCGATTTCTCGACAACGATCGAATTCTCTACTCACAGTCCGGCCATCTCTTTGTCTGGGATCTGACAAGCTCAATGCTCACGCAAATCTCGCGTGAATCGAATCCGACCGCGTTCGTCTCGGTGTTCAACCCGACACCTAACAAACCCGGAACGCTGATCGCTTACGTCGTGTCGGACAGCTCGAAGAACAAGGCGCTCGTTGTTCCGAATTACCTGGATGAGTTCGCCGCAGCACCGACCATTCGGCGCGGCTGGACCGATCAGAAGGTATTCGTAACGCCGGCGGACGGCAGCCGCGAAACACCGTTCGAGATCAAACTGCCGAAGCCGGAAGGCGTCAGCAATATTCGGCGAATGGTCTGGGCTGCGGACAATTCGAGCCTGATCATCGATCGTATCGACAAGGACACAAAACGCCGTACGCTTTTTTTTGTTTACAACGTCGGCAGCAAGGGCGAAAAAATAATCCCGGTCATCGAGGAGACCGACGACAAATGGCAGGCGTCGTTGTCGTCGATATTCGAGCCGAATCCAAAAAGTCCGAGCGAGCTGTTCTTCGTGTCCGAGAAGGACGGATACGCGCATTTGTATCTCGCAAAACTAGAGGCAGAAACACGAGCGGTAGCGAGTGTGCCCGCTGACGGCGCACGAGTCGCCGAAGGCCCGCCGGGATTCACCGGTAAAGTCGAGATCACCCAGTTGACGAAAGGCGATTGGCAGGTCGAGTGGGCGAAGTGGACGGACAGCCGGGGAATTGTATTCACATCTACCGAGAATCAGCGCTCGACGACATCGAGTTATCCAGGATATGCCGAGCGCGATCTCTATGTTTACCGCACCGATCAGAATCGCATCATTCCGCGCGACATAGGAAGCGGTATGAGAACGGGGTTCCAGATCTCTGAAACCGCTGAAGTGCCCGTCGTAATCTACGAACGCTCGGCGTGGAATCAGCCGGGCGAGCTCAACTCGCACAGGCTCGCATTCAGTGCGCCGCCGGCTCACCTAGGCGCGAGACTCACGGAAACCGTACCGAACCCGTTCTACCGAATGAAATGGACCGAACCAAAGTTCATCGACATCCCCGCACGCGACCGCAAGAAGATCCCCGCGAAAATCTATCTGCCTGCCGGGTTCAACGCCAAATCAAAACAAAAATATCCAATGGTGATCTTCGTACATGGTGC
>JBKKAS010000289.1:0-24260 GCA_046714595.1 Pyrinomonadaceae bacterium
TGCCCTCGGTCATCAGAAACTCGGCGTAAGTTTTGATCGGATCGATCGCCGCATCGGCCTGGCGTTCCTCGTCGGGACGATACGTTTTTTCATCGTCCGAGAGTGAGTGTGAATACGGACGGATTACTTTTGCGTGTACGAACGCCGGACCTTTCCGTGCGCGGCAGTATTCGACGGCACGCTTGAACGCCTCGTACGATTCGAGCGGATCGGTGCCGTCGCACTTCTGGATGTAAAGATCAGGAAAGCCCGCAACAAGTTTCGAGATGTCGCCGCCCGCGGTATTGACCTCGACTGGCACCGAGATCGCGTAGCCATTGTCCTCGACAACGAAGATGACCGGCAGCTTCAAATTAGAAGCGGTGTTGAGCGCTTCCCACCACTCGCCTTCGCTCGTCGTGCCGTCGCCGACTGACATGTAAACGACCTCGTCGCCTTTGAATCCAACGATCTTGTCCTGGAGTTCCTTTACGAGCGATGCTCGATAGCTGGCTTCTGCCGCACCTACCGAGTGCAAAGCCTGGGTTCCAGTGCACGACGACTGCGATGGAACATTCAAATCTTTGTGCCCCCAGTGCGAAGGCATCTGGCGGCCGTGCGAATTCGGGTCGATCTCGGCGCCAACCGCCGAATAGAGCATCTCCTGCGCCGTCATCCCAAGCCCGAGCATCAACGCCCGGTCGCGGTAATACGGAAAGAACCAATCGTAGGCGGGTTTCATGGCGAGGGCCGCGCCGACGAGGGCGGCTTCGTGACCTGCACCCGAAATCTGAAAGAAGATCTTGTTTTGCCCCTTGAGCTGGATTTCCTTATCGTCGATCCGCCGCGACATGTACATCGTGCGGTACAGTCCGATCAGTGTTTTGTTATCGAGGCCGCGATGATTATCAATACCCTTGGCAGCGGAAGCGGTCTGACCTGAAGGCTTTTCAGCAGCCGTGCCTTTGGCCGTTTGCTGCTTCTTTGTATCCTCGTTGTAGCCGTCGGCCTCCGTCGTCTTGGCCTCTTCTGCAACGATCACGTTTCCGTTCGCCTTCGCGTTTTTCTTTCCGGTCTTTTCTGCTGCAGTCGCCATTCGATAAGTCCTTAGGTCGGATATTAATGCTCTCGGGGCAAGGTATAAAGATAGCAAATACGGGCAGAACGAGCAATTTTGACGACTGCTCCTGCGTGTCGCCAAAGGCGACGAACAATAAAGCCTAGGGTGCAGGCCGAAGGCCGGAACCCTGGTAGGATCGCGAGAAGATGTCGCGACCCTGAAGGGGTCGAACAGTTTGATATGTCCGACCCCTTCAGGGTCGTATTGGGTTCGTGGAACTTAACCTAGGGTTACGCTCGCTTCGCTCGCTCACCTTAGGCTTTATTGTTCGTCGCCTTTGGCGACCAGAAAAAATTACACCACGGAAATCGGATAGAATGCCTTTATCGAAATCTCTAGACTAGGTTCATGGTGAGGGAGCAAACAGATTGGCGATGGATGGCGGTAAAGGCGAGAAGCCCGGAATTCGACGGCGTTTTCTATTTTGGCGTGCGGACGACCGGTGTTTTCTGCCGGCCGTCGTGCTCGTCGCGGAGCCCGAAGCCGCAGAACGTCATGTTCTTTGTGACGCCGACGGACGCAGAACGAGCCGGCTTTCGCGCGTGTCTGCGATGTAAGCCGACGCAGGAATATTTTCCCGGTCCGGCGGCGGTTCTGGTCCTGCGTGCGTTCGAGGTTCTTCAGTCTGACGAAGATGAAATTCCGACCATCGATGAACTGGCGACGCGGCTGGATGTAAGCCCGGGCCATCTGCAAAAAACGTTCAAGGCCATACTTGGCCTTTCACCCAAAGAGGTAACCGACATGATGCGTATAGAAAATTTCAAAAAGAATGTAAGGAAGACCGATGTTACGACGTCGCTCTACGAAAGCGGTTTCGGTTCGAGCAGGTCGCTCTATGAAAAGGCCGGTGAAAAACTCGGCATGACACCCGCGACGTACAAGAAGGGCGGCAAGGATCTAACGATCGGCTACACCATCGTGGACTCGCGTCTTGGTAAGCTGCTTGTCGCGGCCACACAGAAAGGTATTTGCGCGGTCAGCTTCGGTGACGACGCGGAGTCGCTTCGCGATGAGCTTGCTGCCGAATTTTTTGCGGCAGATATCGAACGCGACGATGAGAGATTGAAGCAAGCGGTCAACGCTATCTTGAAAAGCCTCGACGGTGTGAAAGCGATCTTGAATCTTCCGCTCGATCTTCATGCGACTGCGTTTCAAATGCGCGTCTGGTCGGAGCTTAGAAAGATCCCGTACGGTGAAACGCGTTCGTATGCTGAGGTCGCTGAAGCTGTGGGTAATCCAAAAGCCGTCCGCGCTGTTGCCCGCGCATGCGCGACAAATCCGGTTGCGCTCGTCAATCCCTGTCACCGCGTCATCGGTTCGGATGGGAAGCTGAGCGGGTATCGCTGGGGTATCGAGCGCAAAAAAGCCTTGCTCGATAAGGAGGGAGAAGGAAGAAGGCACGAGGCGGTAGGCAGAAAGCAGTATGAGAACGACGCGGCGTCGCTGAAAGGCGACGAAGATCATAGCCTGGGGTGAGCGAGCCAAGCGAGCGTAACCCCAGGGTCAAGGTAACAATACGATCCGACCCTGAAGGGGTCGAACAATTAGCGTTTATTGTTCGACCCCTTCAGGGTCGGATTCCTTTTACCACGGTGACCCAGGGTTACGGCCTTCGGCCTTACCCTGGGCTATTAACTTTGTCCCCTCCGGGGACAAGAGCGTGGCTTGTACCTCCAACATCGATCTTGTTGGGGTCCAAGCAACTTACAGGATTCACAGGGTCCTCTCTTGCGAGCTTAACCTTGAAGTTTACTGCGCCTTTAACACCCAACCTTTCGGATCGACGATCGGAGCAGTGCCGGTGAAAACGAAAGAACCCTTGCCGTTCTTCATTTCGACCCGCTGCATCTTGCCGTTCACCTCGATATCGACCGGCATCGGGAACGGTATGTCATTCGGAGTGATCCAGCGCAAAAGCATAGCCTTCTTGGGAGCGCTATTCGGCCCCTCGGTAAGGTCCCCGATCGCCGTTCTCAAGTCCGGCAGCTTCGGTTGTCGAAGGTAGAGCTCGAAAAACCAGTCGAGCTCCATTTTCGATTCCTGCTCGACGATCGTCAGGAAGTCGTCGGTGTTTACTAATCGCGTCTGCCGGCCGTCAGTCCATTTTTCCATTTCTTTTGTTGGATAGGCCATCCGTCGAAGCGAACGGAAGAACGCATCGTCGCCGATCAGATATCGCAAAGTGTGCAGGACGACGGCGCCCTTGCCATAGATGTCGCCATTCGATTTTATGTAATCGGGTGCGAGCAGATAAACCTGATACGCCGGTGTTGGTTCGCGTGGAGCGACAGGCTGTATATTCAGCGTGTTCTTCGCACGCGTTTTCATGGAGGCGAAATACGCGTCCTTCTTTCCAAGATGTTCGAGGTAAAGCGAGTCCATGAACGACTGAAAGCCTTCGTGTATCCAGAAGTCGCGCCAGTCCGAGGCCGTGACAAGATTCGCCCACCATTCGTGGCCGAACTCGTGGAGCATCAGCCAATCGAAGCCGTGCTCGTTGTACTGGAATTTGTTTCCGTAGGCGATCAGCGTCGCATGCTCCATTCCTAGATGTGGCGTCTCGACAATACCGAGCTTTTGCGATCGCCACGGAAATGGACCGAGATATTTTTCAAAAAACGCGTTGTACTTTTTGGTCTCCTCGATAAGCTTTGCGCCGTTGGCATAGCTCTCCGGCAAGATGTAAAACTCGATCGGGATCGTCTCACCCGTAATGCTTTTGGTGCTGTCCTTTATCACGCGATATGGCGCGGCGTTGAAAAGGATCTCGTAGCTCGAGATCGGGTTCGTCATCCGCCACGTGTAGGTCGTCCAGCCATCGCCGTTCTTAAAAGACTTTTCAAACTTGCCGGGACCGGCTACGACAAGCGGATCGGGCGTTGTGATATTCATGATGGCCACCGAAGCTTTATCGGAAGGGTGATCCTTGACGGGAAACAAAAGGTCCGCGCCGTCATTCTGCATCGCGATCGAAACCCAGTCAGCACCGCCCGGAGTTTTCTTCCACATAAACCCGCCGATCCAGGGCGGGTTCGGCGCGATTCGCGGTGTGCCCGAATACGCGACGCGAACGGTGATTTCATCACCGACCTGCTTCGTCAGCGGAAACCAGATCCAGATCTTGCCTTCGCGCCGTTCCCATTTAAGATCGCGATAGAGGTGCCCGTTCGGACCAGGCTCATCGACGGTCGAGACAGCGTAAGGCGTGTCGAGATCAAGGACGATCACGTTAGTCGGTACGACGATCTTCGCTCTCATAACGCTCGAGCCGCCGATCCATTTCTTGGCCGGGTCAACGCGAAGCGAGATCTCATAGCTAGTTACGTCGTACACCGCCTGCTCGAACATCAGCGGGCCGCCGGTAACCGTCGGCCGAACTCCGTGCTCGCGTTGGCCAAAGGAAGTGAGCGCGAAAAGAAGGACAAAAATTACTGAGATGTGTTTCATGTATCGATCTCTCTGAACCCACCCGCTGCCGCAGGTGGTACTGACAGGGACGTGATTACACTTTACACCCGATCCGGTTTCCTCGAAAATTAATCCAGTGATGTCCAAACATTTGATTCTCGTTCTCACCTTTCTCGTTGTTCCATTCGGGATCGCGAAAGGCCAACAGCCGGATAAGACTCCGCCCAAAGCAAACGCTCGCCCAACTCCGTCGCCGACCGTGAAAGCGGAACCTTTCGATAAAGCCGATGTAAAGACGATGGCCGCTCAGTGCGTAACGCTAGACACCGAGGCGGGCGTGATCGAGATCGAACTGTATCCGGAAAGCGCACCGGAGTCGGTCAGGAATTTTCTCAACCTGACAGCCACCGGTCTTTTCGATGGAACGAGCTTTACCCGCGTCGTTCCGGGTTTTGTCGTCCAGGGCGGGAACATGTGGTCGCGCGATGGTGGAAAGGTGAGTCGTGAGATCGGCGAACGCGCCCGCCGAACGATACCCGACGAACCGAACAAGATCCTGCACGAGCGCGGCATCCTCTCAATGGCCCGGCCCGACGAACCGAACCAGGCAACGACGAATTTTTTTATTCTGGTCGCGGCCGCTTCGTACCTTGACGGAAAGTTCGCGCCATTTGGTCGAGTGACGATGGGGATGGACGTTGTCGATTCGATCAACAAAGCCACGGTTACCGATGAAAAACCTGAGAAGCCGGTGAGGATACGGAAGGCGGCAGTTTCGACGTGCCGTATGTCATCGCCCCGTTAGCGCACTTCCGCAAACGCAATAATGTGCCCGTCCGGATCGGAACTGTAAGCCGCCACGTGTCCCCAGTCGCGAGCAGCGAGCGGGCTTAATTCGCGAGCACCGGCATTGAGCGCTCTGGTGTGATAGTCGGCAGCTGACTCAACTATCAGATACACTTCGGCGCCTGGAGAAGCCGAAGTGTTGAGCTCCAACTTGAGTAGCTTTGATGCGCCGGTCGCCGGCATAAGGCCAAGAACACATCCCGGCCCAAGCGAGAACTCGCTCATACCGGGAACATCCAGCGTGGGTTTCATGTCCAGTACAGTGGAATAGAATTCAGTGCTTTTCTTTTGGTCCGAAACGAAAAGTATGAAGTGAGCTTTCATTGTCGGTGTCACTCACTGAAATCCAGATCGAGCGTCATCCGATACTCATTCGCCATTGACGGATGCCCGTGCGCCATCGAAACGTCAATTCCTTTCTTGTAAGTTTCGATCGCTTTGTCCCGATCGCCAGAAAGCGCGTACGCACCGGCGAGCGTTCCATACGCGTTTCCCTCGTCGTCAGCCTTGGAAAGATAGTCCTCCAGAACCTTGATGACGTCGTCGAGACGGCCCGCCTTTTCGTATTCCTTGGCGAGCCCGAACATCACCATCGTGTTTGACGGATCGGAGACGAGCATCTCCTCAAAGACTTTGATTCGATCCATAACGTTATCGCGCGTACGCCGCGACGGTACTGGCAAACCTCCGCAAGCTCGCGGGGGCAGCCGTCGCCGGAAGCGGCGGGTTGCCGAGGATCTGCTTCGCCGTCTTTGCGTAGATGGCGCTGTTAAGGTCTTTGTCCGAGCTAATCACGATGCCCTTAAGCGAAATGCCGGCGAACAAGCCTTTGCTTCGCGAGTAAGTCAGGATTTCGGCATCGAAGGTTGCGTTTGTCGACGCAGCAGCGGTCCGACCGACCGGTCCCGCGGCGACGCTTCCTTCACCACCCACCTCGAACCTGTCGGCGAGAAGACTGCGCATTCCCTTGTCATTCATGATCAGGAGAATGTAATCGGTCTTCGAGCCGCCGATCTGCAGGCCGATGCTTCCGCCGGCCATGTTCAGAAACGCCGGAGCGCTCCAGCCGCGACCCATGCGGCGAATCGCGACGCCTTTGCCGCCCTGTCCACCGATGATGAACGCGCCCTTGATGGCACCGGGAAAAACGACGACGGCCCGCGCCTTCGAAAGCAGGTCGCGCGGGATCGACTTGTCGCGGATCGACATGATCTGGTTCAGGGCCCCGGACGCCTTGTCGACGCGCTCGACAGCTTCTCGCAGGTCCTTACCGGTCTTCCTTTGGGCAAATGCAGCGGTTGAAAAAAGTACGAGGAGAGCGATAGCAGCTATGGAAAATCTAAATGTCATGATAAGCCTCCCTTGATTTGTGAGGCTTAGTATATCAAGAATCTATCGCCCCACGATGAAATTGTCCGTCTTGTTCTTTGCGAACTTAGCACGCTTAGCGGGAAAGAAAGCATTCTCACGCAAAGCTCGCTAAGTTCGCAAAGTAACCGACGAATGGGTCAGCCGGTGTTCAGAAAAGAGATTGTTGTGCGGGTGTGTTAGTCGAAGCTTCAGGTTCGATTGGTGTCTCGCGCTCGCGAAAACCCAGACGCTTTGCATGAAAGTCCCAGAGCTTCCGTGTCATTTCCCATTGCTCGGTCTTGCCGGTGCTCCGGTCCTTAAACGTGCGATGCTGCAACTGCCCGCCTCGTTCGCGTTTCATCGCGTTAAGGATCTTTGTGACCGCGGTCGGCGACAGACGCTCATGCATTTTCGCGACGAAATATTCCTCGATCGAATCGCTGTCGAGATGAAGCATCGACATAAATGCATGTGTTGCGCCAGCCTTCTTCGCACGTTCCAGCAGCTTAGGAATATCCGATTCGTTGTAGCCGGGAATGACCGGGGCAACACCGATGCCGACGGGGATGCCGGCATTCGCGAGCGTTTCCATCGCGCGAAAACGCGCCTCGGGCACGGGTGTGTATGGCTCGAACGGATTCGACTTTTCTTTTGTGAGAAACGGAATTGAAAAACAAACCCATACATTTAGTTTTTTCAGTACGTCGATATCGCGTGTAACCAACGGTGATTTCGTTATCACGCCGACGGGTACGCCGAACTCAGCGCAGACCTCGAGACATTTTCGCGTCAACTCATAACTTGCCTCGAGCGGCAGATACGGATCAGTCGCGAATGAAAAATCGACGTGCGGCATTTTCTGGCGCGTCTTCTTCAGTTCTTCACGCAGGATCTTGGGCGCGTTCGGCTTTACAACGATCTTGGTTTCGAAATCTGTCCCGGCACCGTAGCCGAGGAATTCGTGGTACCGGCGCGCGAAACAATACGTGCATCCGTGAATACATCCGCGATAGCAGTTCACCGTGTAACGCCAGCCGCCTTCCCAATCGGAGGCGAACGCCTTGGTGATCATCTTCTTTGTCGCGGTTTCTTCGAAGACCTCGACCTTTGTCGGCGGCGGCTCGCCTATGTATTCGGACGAGTATTTATCGAAGGGATTCGGTGGGTTCTTAACGTGTCGCACACTTGCAACAATAGCCTATCCTCGGGCCGGAAGCAAGAAAGAAGGGGAGAGGGGGAGAAAGGGAGACAGCGTGACCGCGTCTCCCCTTCTCCCTTTCTCCCCATCTCCCCGTCTTCTTAAAGCTCCCGCTGCATCAACAGATCCGTCTGTGAATCTTTCCCCAGTTGGAACACGTGGCTGCCGACGACGCGGAATCCATTCTTTTCGTAGAACCGTTGCGCGCGCGGATTGTATTCCCAGACGCCGAGCCACATCACATCACGGCCATCGGCTTTCGATCGATCGAAGCACGCGTCCATTAACATCTGCCCGACACCCTGACCGAGATGTTTTTGATGTGCATATAGTCGCGAGAGCTCGACCGGACGTTCGGCCGTGATGCCCGGTTCGATGTTGTCGAAAATAATTTTCGAATAACCCGCCGCTTCACCATCGATCTCTGCGATCAGAAAAATGTTCTTCGCATCGACAAGCTCGGTCGCTATTTGGTCCTGGTTGAACGCCTGACGCATGTAGTAGTTCAGATCGTCCGGAGCATTTTTCGGATGGTGGGCGAAGGCGTCCCAGAATGTGGTGTAGGCGAGATCGGTGAGCAGCTTCGCGTCTTCGGGAACGGCTTGGCGGATGATGATCTCAGGCACGAGTTAAAAAATTCTCCAGCACAAATATTTTGCGCAGACGAAAACGCAGCGGGCTTTCCACGAGACTGATCGCCTTTAAGTTCTCCAGGCCCGAAACAAAGTAAGGCTCAGCCGCAGCGGGTACTCGCGAAAGCCATTCCGGAACGTCCAAATTCATTTCATCGCACAGCGATTCTGCGGTCGAAGCCAGCAAGGCTCCGGTTCGATCGTGTCTTATTTCGAACGGCTCCTCTAGCGCACGACGATCACGACTGCGCCGAAAATCATCGACGAAATTCATCAAATGCAACGCCCAGTTATCTGGGTCGGCATCCACGAGTTCTTTTGTCTCTCGCAACGTGATCATCTCTCGAAGAGCTCCTCAATGAAGTACTGGGTTGCAGGTTTGATCTGCTGCTGCGGATAGTACTTTTCGACTATCGCGAACACGTCCTTTGGTGCTTTTAGTCCCAGCACATCGATCAAAATCCGCACATCGGTTTGGTCGTACGTATCCGCCCTAGCCGACATCGCCTTCATCGCCAGCATATAATCCGGCTCCGGAACGAAGACCTTCAAATTGGAAAGGTCGAGCAATATTCGCCGCGGATGTGAAACAAGATATCCCTTAAGCCCGTCATTTAGCCAGTCGGGCGGAAGGCCGTTTCTATCTGCTATTCTCTGAATGAGAAGGCGGATCTCGCTCGAGGGCTTAAAGATCGCATCGACGTCCTTAGTCGCCGGCCGTGCGTCGTAGACAAGACACATCACAGCACCGCCATAGATCGTTATCTCACCCTTAATGCTTGCCAAACGAAGTTCGTCGTTCAGCTCGGTAAGGTATTTAGTGATCTCTTCGGCGGTCATCGAATTATTTTCCGCTCATGATCAACTTCGCGATAGTCTGAAGTTGCATGTTCGACGTACCTTCGTAGATCGAGCCAATCTTCGAATCGCGCCAGAATTTCTCAACCGGGTAATCTTTGACATAACCGTAGCCGCCGAAAAGCTCGATCGCCTTCGATGAAACGCGCTCGGCACAGCGCGACGAATAGAGTTTCGCCATCGCGGCTTCTTTCAAGAATGGTTTCCCGGCATCTTTCAAACGCGCGGCGTTGTAGACGAGCAGACGCGTCGCCTCGATGTCGACCGCCATCTCGGCAAGTTGGAATTGAACGGCCTGGAAGCTGCCGATCGTCTGCCCGAACTGTTCGCGCTCGGCTGTGTATTTCAACGCCGCCTCGTATGCACCCTGCGCGATCCCTAGCATCTGCGCACCGATGCCGATGCGGCCTTCGTTCAAAGTCTCGATCGAAACTTTGTATCCCTTCCCGACCTCGCCGAGAACGTTCTCTTTCGGAACTTTGCAGTTATCCAGGATCAGCTCGGTCGTCGACGACGCGCGGATGCCGAGTTTGTCTTCTTTTTTCCCGACTGAAAATCCCGGGAACTGTTTTTCGACGATGAATGCGGTGATGCCTTTGTAGCCCGCAGCCGGATCGACAGTCGCAAAGACGACGAAGATCTCGGCTTCGTTGCCGTTCGTGATCCAAAGTTTCTGTCCCGTGAGTTCGTAATGATCGCCCTTATCTACCGCACGAGTTTTCAATGCAAAAGCGTCCGAGCCTGACGCGGCTTCGCTGAGCGCGTACGCGCCGACTCGCTGCGTCGCGAGCTGCGGCATGTATTTCTTTTTCTGATCCTCGTTTGCCCACCGCATGAACGCGTTCGTTACGAGTGTGTTGTGGACGTCGACAAACACCGAGACGCTCGCATCAACGCGTGCGAGCTCTTCGATCGCGAGGATCGCGTTGAAGATCGTCGAGCCCGCGCCGCCATGTTCCTCGGGCGATTCGATCGACATCAGCCCAAGCTCGAAACACTGCCGTATAAGAGCCGGATCGAGCTGTCCCGCATGCTCCATCGCCTCGACCCGCGGGCGAACCTCACCCTCGGCAAACTCGCGTACCGAGCTGCGAAACAGATCTTCTTCTTCGGATAAAACGGTAAGGCCCTGATTCGACAGTGCGTGTGCTGCGGCAGTGGTCATATTTAATTCCTACTCGGTGCCTGGACGCTGTCGGGGTCCAGCGGCTTTTTTGAACGCGGATCGAGCGGATCTTAGCGGATTTTAATTTTCAGATCCGGCTTTCTTCCGCCTGATCCGCTAAATCCGCGTTCAAAAACTTCCATTATTGCCCCGAATCCATCACACCGGTTTTTTGTTATTTATGTTCGGTTGCAATAACATTCTATTTCAAGCCAAATGGCAAAGGCAAAGCAGTGAATTTCGAACAGGCGCCCATCGACTCCGACATCCGCACCCCGCGCCTTTCAGCAAAGCACACGAACAGACTGACGATCCTTGGCATCATCCTCACGATCGGCGGTATCGCGCTCTTTTCGTATTCCGTCTACGCCGTCGGGGTAGGTGAGATCGTGGCGAATATCGACCGATTCGGGTTTGCCGGTTTCGCTGTGATCCTCGGTGTTTATTTTCTGCGGATCTGCGCTCGCGGCGCAGCGTGGAAGCTCTCGGTCTACGAACCGTACACGCTGCGGATGAAAGACACGATCCCCGCCGTGATCATCGGCGAAGCGATGAGCAGCATGATCCCGCTCGGGATCTTGATCAGCGGAACGACGAAAGCCGTCGCGGTTCGCAAACGCATCCCGTTCGTCGTCGGTCTATCGTCAGTCGCGACCGAGAATCTTTTTTACAGTTTTGTAACGAGCGTGTTTTTGATCCTCGGTGCCTTCACGCTGCTGCGAAGCTTCGAGCTGGACGAAGGCTGGGTCTGGACGATCGATGTCCTGATCGCCGTCATCATCGCGGTGGTGGTGTTTTTGGTGCTGCTGGTGATCAAGCAATGGCACTTCGCGAGCGAGACCTGCGGGTGGCTTTATCGAAAAGGGATCGCGACCGGCGTGCTCGAACACGGACGGCTGCAGGTACGCCTTTTCGAAAATTTTATCTACGGGTTTTATCGTCGTTACCCAAAACGCTTTTTACCGATCTGTCTGATCGAGGCGGTGTTTCACCTGCTCGGAATTTTTGAGGTGTGGTTTATCCTGAGCCGTATCTCCTCGCCCGATCTGCTGTCGGCATTCCTGCTCGAATCGGTCAGCCGCCTGATCACGATCGTCTTCAAACTGATACCGTTCGTTATCGGTGTCGACGAAGCGGGTGCTCAATTCGTCGCTGAAACCGTCGGCATCGGGGCAGGTATCGGTGTGACGCTTGCCGTTATCAGAAAAGGCCGCATCCTGTTTTGGACCGCGATCGGTCTTCTGTTGATCATCAAACGCGGTTTGTCGGTCAGGGCGATGTCTAAGATCGACGCGAAGTGAGAAAACTTCTCTGCGAGCTCCGCGTGAGAAATCTTTATTTCACGCAGAGAACGCAGAGCTGGCGAAGTCTACTGCGCTCCGCCTTGCACAGGTATATCGCCGGGAGACCCGAATGGGTGCGAGAAAAACGTACTGAAATCTGTACTGCTTCGCAATATGAAATGGGTTCCGGTGCTCGGCCGCCAGATGGCGATGTCGGACTTGCCATCCTTGTCGTAATCTCCGACAACCGGCTTGTCTCCGTTTTGTCCAAACTGTGCACCGAGCGTCGTACCGTTCGAGCTTCGTTTGAAAAACCAGATCCCAGTCGACGGCCTAAAGATCGCCAAGTCGGCCCGCGAGTCACCGTCGAAATCGCCATCGACGGGAATATCTCCGTTTAGACCGAAGTTCTCTTGGGTGACCGTATTGCTTCCGCTATGGAGCGTAAACCACGTGCCGGTACTCGGACGGAAGATGTTTGCGTCCGTAACGCCGTCGCCGTCGAAATCGCCCGAATGAAACGTCACAGCTCGCGGCTCGCCGTAAATAAAATCGTCCATAGCGACTACGTCGACACCGCCAGCTCCGTCGTTATTCGTTGCCGATAATGCAGCGTTGCCGCTTTCGATTACAACACGCGCTATACGTTCGCCGGCGTTGAACGAAATACCGACGAACGAGAGGCCGTTGTTCACAACGGGCGCGGGCGCGGCCTGCAGCTGCGTGCCGTCAGCGCCGTAAACGCGGATCAGGCTGCTGTTGCCGCCGCTCAAGGAATCGACATCGGCGAAGACAACGCCAAATCCGCTGACCGTTGCGGGGATCTTTGTTCCCGGAATAAAGAATAGGACCTCCATCAGGTGAGTGTTCCGCGCAATGAAAAGACGCTGCGCGCTGAACGTTTGAAAAATGGTCGAATAACTCGCATTCAGATTGCCGAAGCGGACGGGTACGCCGGAGGCGGCGGTCGCGCTCACCGCAAACTGGTTAAGACTGGCGCCCGTGGCGTCTTCGATCGAATTGAATACAACGCCGCGCGGACTGTTTACATTGAAGAAATTGAAGGGAAAATTATTTGGCTCCGAAAAACTGTCCGGCACACCGTCCCAGTTGATCTCGCGACGTCCGGTCGTGAACGATGAACCGTTGTTCGGGTTCAGTGGGCCGCCAAGATCGGTTCGAAACAAATCTACGATAGGCTGAAGCAAGTTGGGGAGACTTCCGCTGCCCTGTCGAACGACGGGAGCGGCCGCTGCCGACAAAATGGACCCGGTCATTACACAAAATATTGCTGTCAGACTAATTAAACGCTTCTTCATCATGCTCTCCTAATAATTTAATTGTTCCGGTATTCGTTCTTCTATTCATGGCACTAAAAGGTCGGCCTGGCAAAGGTAGCTCGACGTCGTCGCGAACGAGAAAGTGACAATGATTCGATCGTGTGAACTCAAATAACTCGAGGGGAGCGATTCCAAAAAGCTCGGCAGCCTTCAAGAGCTGCACGAAATCGGTCCGTCTCTTTCAATCGCGGCAAAACTGTGAACTCTTTTTGGTCCGCCTGCGAACTAATTTGACCTGTTCGATCTCGAGAACCATCTCTCTTTCACTGGAAGTATCCATACCCCTTTTTCTTCAGATCGGCAACCGCGATCGAACGTGGTCAGGTCGCGAAACGCGACGTTCATCGCGGCTTCCGACAATCCCTAACTAGAATATTTTTCCGTTATTGACGATTTAGCGATAAAATCAAAATCGTTCACGCACACAATTTTCGCAGTGCACCGGCCGCGGTTTCTTTATTATTTTGTGAAAGATTTCTGAAGAAATTCTGAACGAGCGTTAATGGAAAGTGCGACAGCGAAAATCTACACTTTTAGCCGGTTTCGGCTCGACGCCGCCGAGCATTCGCTGCTAGATGGCGGTCGAACGGTGCTGGGCTCGTGCAACGTGCGGGTTGACTTGAATCGATGAAAAAACTCATCAGTCTCTTTATATTTATTTTTGCCTTTCAGCTTTGCCTCTTTTCTCAAACCCTCGATGAAAAGCTTAAGGAGATCGACGCTTACGCGAACACCGTCATCGCGACGCACAAAGGCCCGGGGATGGCGATAGCGATCGTAAAGGACGACAAAGTCGGCTTTGCAAAAGGCTACGGCGTTCTGGAGCTCGGCAAGAACCAGCCGGTCGATGAGAACACACTCTTCGCTATCGCATCGAACTCGAAAGCGTTTACGACCGCGAGCCTCGCCATTCTGGTCGATGAAAAGAAGATCGCCTGGGAGGACAAGGTTTCTAAGTACCTTCCCGATTTCCAGATGTACGATCCGTGGGTGACGAGCGAACTGACCATCCGCGATCTCGTGACGCACCGCGTCGGGCTCGACACGTTCAGCGGCGATCTGCTCTGGTACGAAACCACCTACTCCGCCGACGACATTCTGTCCCGCGTTAAATTCCTGAAACCCGTTTCCAGTTTTCGAACACGTTTCGGCTATCAGAACCTGATGTTCATCGCGGCCGGTAAGGTCGTCGAAAAAGTTTCCGGCAAACCATGGTGTACGTTCGTCCGCGAGCGCATTCTCGGGCCTCTCGGTATGAACCGTACGACGTGCGGGTACGGCGCGCGCGGTGAGAACGCCGCGATCCCGCATAACGAGTCTGGCGGCCCTCTTCGGTCGCTGCCGCATGGAAATGTGAATGGCGGTTACGGCGCGGTCGCGTTGAACTCATCGGTCACGGATCTTTCGAAATGGATCCGTCTCCAGCTCGGTCGCGGAAAGTTCGAGGGCAAACAGATATTCAGCGAGGCACAGTCGTGGCAGATGTGGCAGCCGTACCTTGCCCAGCAGATCTCAGAACCAGGGTTCAAGAATAATCCCACTCGCCACTTTACTGGTGTGGCGATGGGTTGGTTCGTGTACGACTATCACGGGCGCAAGATCATCACTCACAGCGGCGGCCTCGACGGGATGCTGTCGTATACCGTTTTGATCCCCGAGGAAAATATCGGATTCGTCGTACTCACAAACAGTGAATCGCCCGCGTTCGGCGTCATGATGAGCAAGATCCGGGATGTTTTTGTGAACGCTCCGAAGCGCGACTGGAACGCGGAGGCGGTTGAGCAGGCGAAGCGTAACAAAACAGCTGCCGAAGATGAGCTGCGAAAAGCCGATGCGGCACGCATAGCCAATACAAAGCCTTCGCTGGCGATCGCGGGTTATGCGGGAACATACGCGGACAAGCTCTACGGCGACGTGATCATCGCCGAGGAGAACGGCAGGCTCGTGATGCGTTTCGGCCGGTCACCAAATTTCGTCGCGGACCTCGAACACTGGCATTACGACACTTTCGAGATCAAGTGGCGGCCGTCGGTTTCGTACAATTTTCCTCGGGGTTTTGTTACATTCACGCTCGACAAGGACGGAAAAACCGATGAGTTGAAGATCGACCAGCCGAACAACGATTTCTGGTTCTACGAGTTGACACCGCGGCGGGTCAAATAGCAAAGAATGCTCGACAGAATCAGGCGGTGCGTGTAGAATCTAGGCCTTGCTTACGGTTTTATTTAGTCTAGTGCCCCAACGGAGGATATCCCTATGCCAGAAAGCGAGGCCCTAATTCCGGCCGAAGGCGGAAAAAGAGTAACTATCACTATCGCTGAGTTAACCGAGGGTACGGCGGCAAATACGACCGCTGATCCAGGTGACGATCCAAACACGTTTGTTATACAGAATGGAAAGTACAAACTAACTATCACAATTGCCGAGTAGTAGTATGTGAACCAGGCAGTTCAAGATCTTTTAAAAGGAGAATAATTATGCCGGAAGAACCAGAAAATACGAGCACGCCGACCGAAGAAGCTGAAGCTAAACCGACAATAACGATTGCCGAAAAGCAAAGCGGTGCCGCGGCTGGCGAAACTAAGCCGACCATTACCATCGCTGAAAAGGACGATGCCGAATAGTTTCTAGAATCAGGAGATTTGTTTTAAATGTCAGAGGAAGCAGTAGAAATGGCGGAGACGGCGGAGAATGCACCGGTGGAAGCCGAGGATGTGCATTATCAGGCTGTCGAGAAAGAAGGTGTTGTCACAGCGATTTGGGAAATGCAGGGACAAAAGCATCTTCGCACGATCGATCCGCGCTCGAACGAGGGAAAACAGATCCTCGCACTTTTCGAAACGGCGGCTTAGTAGCCCAGCCAGAAAGGACACGAAACTGCGCGATGTATGATCGTGCCGTTTCGTGTATTTTTGTGACCGCTAGGCCCGCGCCGGAATTAATTTTGTTATCGCGTGCGGTCGTCTGTTTAGCGGGCGACCGTCGAGTTCATCGACCTGAATAATGCCCAGACCGGCTGACGTGAGAAAGATCTCGTCGGCTTTCATCAGCACCTCAACCTCCGCCAACATTTCCATGCACTCGATGTTTTCCATTACAAACTCGCGTGTCGTGCCGGCAAGGCAGCCGCTTTCCAGAGATGGCGTGAACAACTTGCCGTCCTTTAGCCAGAAGACATTTGCCATACATGCTGATGCGATCTCGCCGCGCTCGCTAAGCTGAACGGCCTCATCAAACCCTCGCAGCTTTGCTTCGTCACGTGCCAATAGCTTTTCCAGATTGTTACACGATTTTATCCCGGCTAATGGAGATCGGGAGTTAATCCGATAGCGCGAAATTGTCAGACGCAAATTCTTCGGCTGCGGCTTAAAGTCAGCGGTCGTTATAAGTAAGCTGGTCTTTAGGCTTGAGCGGTACGGCCACAGATCACTCGGCGACTCGTCAAAGAATGAGATCCGTGCACGCCCTTCTGTGACGCCATTCGCGTTGATCAACTCGATCAGTGCGTTCCCGGTCTCGTCTTCGTTGAAGCCGGAGAGATCGAGGCCGACCCCGCCGGAATTTTTCTCCAATCGGCGCCAATGCTTCTCCCACAGAAATGGTTTGCGGTCATGAACAGCGAGGGTCGAGAAGATACCTTTGCCGTAAAGCGCGGCTCCGGAAATGGCGGCGATCTTTACCGCGCCCGCCGGAAGCAATTGTCTATTGGCTAGAACGAGGTCGTGCACGAACCCGATTATCCCCGGCATCAAAAGAAAAGCAAACACCTGGAACATTTGTCGAGCGCGGATCGTCTAACGGGTCGCCTGCTATGACCGATTTTACATCAAGAATCGCCCTCGTTTTTGTTCTTGCCGGCCTCATCGTCCTGGCCGGGTGTACGCATCGATCAACGGACCGCGATCTTTCATCGGTTTCCAACCGTCCGATGACCTCCGAGATCGACTCACCGAAAATTCGAAAGGTCCTGGAAAGCGCCACGGCGCAGATCTCGACGACGACGGGATACACTCAAAAATATTTCGCCATTCCCTACCCGAACGGCGATCTGCCGGCGGAAACCGGAGCGTGCACGGATGTAATAATTCGAAGTTTCAGAAATGCCGGCGTCGACTTACAGAAAGAAGTACACGAGGATATGACGTCAAATTTTTCGACTTATCCGGATAAATGGGGATTAGCGACGACTGACAAGAACATCGACCATAGACGCGTTCCGAATTTGCAGACCTTCTTCGCACGACGTGGAAAATCGCTTGCGGTTTCGGCCGCCGCTGACGCCTACAAACCAGGCGATGTCATTTCGTGGGACCTGGATGGAAAAGGAATGACGCATATCGGCGTGGTTTCAAATTTGTGGAACGAGAGGAGCAAGAGGTACCTCGTCATCCACAATATTGGACGCGGAGTAAATGCCGAAGACCGGTTGTTCGATTGGAAAATCACGGGGCACTTCAGATACTTCTAAAAAACTCCGGATCACGCCGACGCCTCGGTCGGCGATCGAAGCCCCCGTTTCTGGCGGCGGCAAAACTCGGTCACGAGTTCGATGAACAGCTCGCTTTTTTCTTCCTGGGGCACGTGACCACAATCCTTTAAGACGACGAGGCGCGAATGAAGTATGGAATCGTGGAGCGTATGGCCGTCCTCGACTGGAATTACCTTGTCATCTTCACCCCAGACAATAAGTGTCGGCTGAATGATCATGTGTGCGTCCTGCTCGATCCGGCATGCACTCCACGCACGCGACGTCGCAAGCAGTGAATGATGCGCGTCGGCCGCGGTAAGCGGGCGCAGGATCGATTCAACCCGCTCATTCGTTATGAGGTCGTGATTTGCCCGGGCAAGCGTGCCCCGCATCCTGTGGCGCTGAAAGCGGCGCGAGCCGATGAGAAAAGGCGTGAGCGCTTCGCCAATGCCGGGGATCGACGCAAGCTTCAGTATCGGATGGTTCTTCAAATTGTCGTTGCAGACCGTATCGACCAGCACGAGTTTTTCCACGCGTTCCGCATAATCGAGAGCGAGCGTTGCGGCAACGGCCCCGCCGTACGAGCTGCCGACAACGGTCGCGCGGCCAATACCAAGACGGTTCATGAGCCGCGATACCATCCGCGCTTGCGACGCGATCGAGTAATCGAACCATGAAGGCTTGTCCGAATATCCGAAGCCGAGCAGGTCCACCGCCACAACACGAAATCCCGCATCGGCGAGTAGCGGAGCGGTCGTCTTCCACACGTATAGCGAGGCCGTGTAGCCATGGATCAGAATTATGGTCGGCTTCGACGTATCGCCGAACTCCTGAAAATGAATTCGTGCGCCATCGACACTGACGAAATGTGAATTCTCCGAATGCGGAATGAGACCCGACACGTCTTCCCACGCCACTGTCTTGGCTCGCGTCAGCATCTTTATCGCGACTGCTGCACCGATCGCTCCGCCGATCGCCAACGCTACATATTGTTTTTTCATAACCACTCTACGATCTTATATCAAAACTATTTTTGGCTTAACGGTTTTCTCTTCCTTGTCATAGATTCCGATCGCGATCAGTTTTTCATTCTCGTCGAGCATTCTCACCGGCGAATCGTGGCCCAGGTCGTCGGTTTCTATACGCGTCGAAAGCCCGCTTTTTGTTTTCGTCGTCCGGTCGGCTGAAAGCGTCATTTTAGGCAGATCTTTAACCGCATCGGAAACCGGTTTGAGCACCGACACCGGGTCCGCCATGTCTTCGAACCCGGTCAGTGAAACTCCGTCCGCGAGTTCGAACCGCCCCGCGCGCGTCCGGCGAAGCTTTGTCAGATGTGCACCCGGACCTACCTCCCGGCCGATGTCCTCGGCAAGTGTCCGGATATATGTCCCGGCCGAGCAAACCACCTGGATGCGGATTGCGGATTGCGGACTGCGGAATTCGATCGGGAGAAGCCTGAGACTTTTTATCGAGACCTTTACCGGTTCCCGGTCGACGGTAACACCGCGCCGTGCAAGTTCGTAGAGTTTCTTTCCCTCGATCTTTTTAGCCGAATACATCGGCGGTGTCTGCATCAACTCACCACGGAATTTGTTTAGAACGGACTCCCAATCGGTCTTCGAAATGAGGTGCTCGATCTCTTCATTCCGCATTCCGCAGTCCGCAGTCCGCATTCCGGTAACGTCGCCACTATCGGTCTCGGAACCGAACTGAACCACTGCTTCGTACTCTTTATCGTCCTTATCGACGAACCGCGCGAGCCTTGTCGCACTGCCGATCAACAACACCATCACTCCGGTCGCGAACGGATCGAGTGTGCCCGTATGGCCGACGCGTCGCGTCTTGAGAACACGGCGGACGCGCGCAACGACATCGTGCGACGTCATGCCTGCGGGTTTGTCGATAATGAGAATGCCGTCCATCAAATTTAACTTTGTTCTATTCTATTGCTTCTCAATTATTAATTAGTAGTTAGTTAATCAATATAATTATCATCGAAATATGTGGCGCAAGCGGACCATCCCAGTAGAAGACAAGGACCGGGTCATCAAAGACGTGGCGAACGCACGCGACCGAACGATGAACCGGGCGGTGAAGCTGCTTGCCGCGAAACCTCGCTCGATCGGCGAGCTGCGCGAGCGGCTGCTCGAGAAAAGCTGGACGAACGACGAGATCGTATCGGGGGTTCTGGAAAAGCTGAAAGAGTATGGTTATCTGGACGATGCAAAATACGCGACCGACCTTGCGCTGTCAAAGCTCCGTCAAAAACCGCAGGGGAAGCGGCGGCTGCAGCAAGCTCTGTCGCAAAAAAAGCTTGATCGCGAAACGCTCGACGCGGCCCTCGACACGGCATTCGCGCAGCTTCCCGAGAATGATCTGATCGACATCGCGATCGAAAAGCGCCTCCGTCTGAAGGGCAAGCCGACCACGCGCGACGATACAAAGAAGTTTTACGATTTCCTGCTCCGTCAGGGATTCTCATTCGACCTCATCCGCCAGAAAATGTCAGACGTGGCCAAACTCGACGACACCGAGTTATGATCCGGCGCTCGAAAAAATTCTGAATCCGTTTTCGGAACAACCGCGAAAAACAACGCATAGGGAAAAGGTTCCTTTTTGGAAAATACTTACTTAAGAAAGGGAGAAATTATGAAAAAGTTGATTTTCGGTATGTTTGTGTTCGCAATTGCGGTGGTAGCGGGATCGGTGAACGTGTCTGCACAAAAGATGGGTGGCAGCAACCCTATGGTCGGTGGTGCCGCGATGTATAAGACGAAGAACATCGTCGAGAACGCTGTTAATTCGAAAGATCATACGACGCTCGTCGCTGCAGTGCAGGCGGCCGGATTGGTCGATACTTTGAAAAGTGCAGGGCCCTTCACCGTGTTTGCACCCACGGACTCGGCTTTCGACAAGCTTCCGGCCGGAACGGTCGCGATGTTGGTCAAGCCCGAGAATAAGGCGCTGCTCACACGGATCCTGACGTACCACGTGGTCGCCGGAAAATTCGATTCCAAAGCTATCGCAAAAGCGATCAAGAAGGGTCGCGGCAGGGCTGAGTTCACGACGGTTGCCGGCGGAACCTTAACGGCCACCATGGAAGGTAAGAATCTTGTCCTGACCGATGAGAAAGGCGGCCAGTCGATGGTTACTATCTCCGACGTTAGACAGTCGAACGGCGTGATCCACGTCATCGATACTGTCGTAATGCCTAATTAAGTTTCGAGTAGGGGTAGAATAGGAAGGGCGTCAAGGTGGTTTTTCGACCGCGGCGCCCTTTCTATCGAGTTTCGGGGGCATTCTGTTTCAGGGGAAATAAAATATTAAAAAGGGTATTTATGAATTTTAGGATCATTGGTCTGCTCATTGTGGTGTTTGTCGTCGGTGCAGTGATGGCGACAGTCGGCCAGAGGGCGGAGAAAACAAAGAGCGCGGTAGCCTCGAATGTATCTGCGCGAAACATGAAGGCGACGTCAGACGAAATATTCAGCGGTGAGAAGATCGTAAGATCGGAAGCTGACTGGAAAAAACTTCTCACGCCGGATGCGTATTACGTTCTCCGTGAGAAAGGTACCGAGCGTGCTTACACCGGTAAGCTGACTGACAATAAGAAGGCTGGCGTCTACGCGTGCGCAGCCTGCGGTCTTCACCTATTCAGCTCCAAAGACAAATTCGATTCGGGCACGGGTTGGCCGAGCTTTTTCCAGGTCATCCACCGAGAGAATATTGATGAAGAGGTCGACAACAGCCTTGGCGAAACCCGGACCGAGGTGAACTGTAAACGCTGCGGCTCGCATCTCGGCCACGTATTCGATGACGGCCCTGAGCCGACCGGCTTAAGATATTGCATGAATTCGGTTGCGCTGAAGTTTGTGCCGAAGCAGTAAATGTTTCTTTAACGCAGAGCCCGCGGAGTTCGCCGAGTACGGAAGTTTCTTCTATTTCTCTGCGTTCTCCGCGGGCTCTGCGTTACCCGCTTAAATCCGCTATGCTACAATTTTTCTCGTAATGACAGGCAATGAGATAAGACAGAAATTCCTCGAATACTTCGAGCAGCGTGGACATAAGGTCGTGAGTTCGGCTCCGCTTCTTCCCGCAAACGACCCGACGCTTCTGTTCGTCAATGCTGGAATGAACCAGTTTAAGGACGTATTCCTAGGCGAGGAGAAACGCGATTACAAACGTGCTGTATCCTCGCAAAAATGTATCCGTGCCGGTGGCAAACATAATGATCTGGATGAGGTCGGAAAGACCGCCCGGCATCAAACGTTTTTCGAGATGCTCGGCAATTTCTCTTTCGGCGACTATTTTAAGAAAGAAGCGATCGAGTACGCGTGGGACCTGCTGGTTAACGAATTCAAGCTCGATCCCGAACGTCTTTGGTTCTCGGTGTTCGAGGGCGATGGCGAGGTCGGGCCCGATGACGAGGCTCGCGATCTCTGGATAAAGGCCGGTGCGCGTCCTGATCGCGTCCTCGGGTTTGGTCGCAAAGACAATTTTTGGCAGATGGGCGATACGGGCCCGTGCGGACCGTGCTCCGAGATTCATTACTACATGGGCAAAGTCCCGGATGACCCTGAAAAGAATTCGCCGCACTGGGTGAACGGTCCTGGTGATACGACCGTTGAGATTTGGAACCTCGTCTTCATGCAGTACAACCGTACGCAGGAACCGGACGGCTCTTTCAAGCTCGTGCCATTGCCCGCACCGTCGGTCGATACGGGAATGGGACTCGAGCGCATGACTGCCGTGATCCAGGGCGTGAAGACAAACTACGATACAGATCTGATTCGGCCGATCGTGGAATTTACCGCTGAGCTGTCAGTGCCATCTGCATAATCGGGTGGATGATCTTGTCAGGACCACCCGCGTGAGCAGGCGGTTCTAATTGCTGACGGGTATGATCCAGCTTCTCTTAATTGAAAACCAACCACTGACACGTCTCGGCGTGCGCGCTGTAATCGAGAAAGAACCGGACATCGAGATCGTCGGTGAGAGCGATAATGCCGAGAATGGATTCAAGCTCTTTCACGATCTAAGACCCGACGTCACGGTCCTCGGTCTGCGGTTTCCCGACTCCTGCTCGATCGACGACCTCGACAACTATTTCATTGACAATCCGAAAGCAAAGATCATCGTGCTCGCCGAGCATGCCGGAGACGCCGAGATCGCAAAGGCGCTGAAGAAAGGAGCGGCCGGGTATATTTGCAAAGATGTTGAGCCGCAGGACCTGAACACCGCGATCCGAACGGTTGCGGCGGGGCGCAAGTACATACCCGACGAAATCGCGCGCATCCTGAGTGAAAATGTCGGACAGGAAACGCTGACCCCGGCCGAGACGAAAGTCTTGCAGATGATCGTCGGCGGGATGTCTAACAAGGAGATCGCGTTCGCGCTCGATGTGAGCGAGAACACGGTGAAGACGCACGTCAAAAATATCTTTGACAAGATCGGCGTGTCAGATCGTACAAGTGCGGCGACGACGGCGATCAAAAGGGGATTGGTCAGGGTTGACCTATGAAGATATTTCACGCAGAGCTCGCGAAGGACGCAAAGAAAGATATGGTCCGGGCTTTGATACTTTGCGATCTTGGCGAGCTTTGCGTGAAACTGGATCTATGAACGAAATCAAAAACAAACTGACTGAATACGCCGAGAGTTTTACGTCGGACGAGAGCAAGGTTCTCCGCGAGCTGCGCGAGCACTGCTACGAGCACTACGAGGACAAGGTGATGCTGTCGGGCTTTTACCAAGGCCGTGTTCTTTCGATGTTCTCGAGGATGATCAGGCCGCGCGTGGTGCTCGAGATCGGAACGTATCTCGGCTACTCGGCGCTCTGTTTCGCTGAAGGTCTGGCGGATGGCGGCAAGGTGATAACGCTCGACATCGTCGAAGAGACGAACAAAGTCGCGCGGTCGTTCGTCGAAAAGACCGAAT
The DNA here is from genome assembly GCA_046714595.1 of Pyrinomonadaceae bacterium. Taxonomy (GTDB): domain Bacteria; phylum Acidobacteriota; class Blastocatellia; order Pyrinomonadales; family Pyrinomonadaceae; genus OLB17. The sequence goes on from JBKKAS010000289.1 coordinate 23,588, forward strand.
ACAAAGAGCGCATCGATTTCCGCCTCGGCGAAGCTGTGAAAATAATCCCGACGCTACCGGAGACATTCGATCTTGTTTTCATCGACGCCGACAAACCGAACTACTCAAACTACTACAACCTCATCTTCGACAAGGTCCGCCCCGGCGGGTTCATCATTGCCGACAACGTTCTCTGGAGCGGTCGCGTTCTGGAAAGGGAGAAGGACGAGGACACACAAGCGCTTCACGATTTCAATCAGATGGTCCTGGCTGATGAGCGCGTTTCGAATGTGCTGCTGCCGATACGGGATGGATTGATGGTAGTTTGTAAAACAGACTTGAGTATTCACTTTACACGGTTTGATACCGGGGAGACTGCGGAGACCGCGAGAACTTAGTTTCTCCGCGTCCTCTGCGATCTCTGCGATCTCTGCGTTAAAAGTATCTCACCAAAAGGAGCCGCCTCGTCTCACCCGAATTGATGATTACAACCCAAAGCTGAAGCGATAAACTTCTTGTATTAGCTCTGCGAACGCCGCGAGCTCTGCGTGAAAAAAAGATCTCACGCAGAGCTCGCAAAGCACGCAGAGAGGAGGAGACATGTGATCAATATCAGACGATCGCACGAACGCGGCCACGCAAATCACGGCTGGCTCGACACGAGATATTCATTATCATTCGCCGATAACTACGA
>JBKKAS010000290.1:0-4776 GCA_046714595.1 Pyrinomonadaceae bacterium
CAAACATTATCGAGCGTAAAAACGAAGCCCGCAATCCTTTTTTCCGTGTCGTCGAATTGACGGACGACACCGTTGACCCGGAAATTTGGGGCATGAATTTTCCGCTGCAGTATGACGGCTACAAGCGCACGGTTGACCAGGTTCGCACGCGCTACGGCGGCAGCGAGGCCGAGCCGCGCACACCTTCGGACAAAGACCCGCGCTCGGTCGTCGCGCAATCTCGACTCGAAGAAGACCCCCGCCTGAAAACGATGTGGGCCGGCTACGCCTTCGCGGTTGATTTCAGCGAAGAGCGCGGACATGCCTTTATGCTCGAAGACCAGACTTTCACCGAGCGTCAAAATGTGGTGAAACAGCCCGGAAGCTGTATCAACTGCCACGGTTCGGCCTATACGACGTATAAGAAATTGGGTGGAGGCGATATTTTCAAGGGCTTTCAAGAGCTGAACAAAATGCCGTATTTCGAGGCTCGCAAGGAGATTACTCATCCTGTTGCGTGTATTGACTGCCACGATTCGCAGACGCTGCAGCTTCGAATTACTCGCCCCGCTTTTATGGAAGGGATCAAAGCATTCAAGGCGACGCAGGGAATTCAGAATTTCGATGTCAACCGCGATGCGACGCGCCAGGAGATGCGGACGTACGCCTGCGCCCAATGCCACGTCGAATATTACTTCAAGGGCGCGGATAAACAATTGACTTATCCTTGGGACAAGGGCCTAAAAATCGACAACATAATGGCTTACTACGACGAGGTGAAGCATAAGGATTGGGTTCACGCACGCACGGGCGCGGAAGTTTTGAAGGCGCAGCATCCCGAATTCGAGATGTATAGTCAGGGCATACACGCCCGCGCCGGGGTCTCCTGCGCAGATTGTCATATGCCGTATGAGCGCAGCGGCGCAATGAAGATCAGCAGCCACCACATTCGCAGCCCGCTACTGAGCATCAATCAGTCTTGCCAGACTTGCCATAAAGCCGACGAAGCCGAGTTAAAGTTCCGCGTCGAAACGATTCAGGAACGCACATACAATCTGCGAAATATAGCGATGAACGCGCTGATGGATTTGATAAATGATATACAGAAGGCTAAAACCGCCGGAAAGACGGACGCGGAATTAGCTATCCCGCGCGATTTTCAACGAAAGGCTCAGTTTTATCTGGATTTTGTCGAAGCGGAGAATTCGATGGGCTTTCACGCGCCGGCAGAAGCCGCGCGGATTTTAGGCGAGTCAATCAACTTTACCCGTCTGGGACAAACGGCCCTACGCGGCGATTTTTTATCGGCATACCCGCCGCCAGCCGTTGTTCCGACTCAGCCGTAAATTGCTCACGGTTTGCTGCGGCACGGTTAGCTTGCAACAGCTCCGGGAAAATAGTGGGCCGCGACGGCCTGATTGACCGGGTATGAGGCAATAAAAGGAGCCCAGTGCCATCAAGCCCCGCCGAACCGCTACATGATGCATTTTGAAATGGTTGACAAGAAGATTGCCGCTAGAGATAACTCCCAAGGCAACGGCTGCTGCGAAAATATTCAAGTTAATCAATGCTACGCTTGCCACCAAACGACATCATGGAACGATATTAAAGGCGTGGACTTCTACAAGCATCACTGAAAGTCTGAAATTTCGCATGATATAGCTTATTTCATGCGAACGTTTGGTTCGTCCACAACACTTTCCCGAGGGAGCATCGAAACACATAATTCAAATTGATGAAACGCTGGGTTATCTCACTGGTTACCATTGGAGCTCTGATCGCCGCTCCGCTCTATTTTGTGGAGTCCCCACTATATGCCCGGGTTATTGCGATAGCCGCAATTTGTCTTTTTGTTTGGATAAGCCAACTCGCACCGCCAATCGTGCCTACACTGCTGCTTTGGACTCTCGTCCCGCTCGCTATATCTCCGATCGACCCCCGGTTTTCTCTCCAAACCGTTCTTGCGTGGGCTGCCGATCCGGTGATGGCTTTATTTTTCGGCGGTTTCACGCTAGGTGTTGCGGCGGAGGTTTACGGCCTCGACAAACGTCTCGCGTCCTTTGCTCTTCGATTCGCGGGACGGTCTTTCCCCTTATTCCTACTTCTAGTTGTTCTAATGACCGCTTTTTTCTCGATGTGGATCTCAAACATCGCTGCCGCGGCTCTTGTCCTGGCAGGTCTTAGGCCCGTTTTGCGCGAACTCCGCGACGATCACCTGCTCCGCCGAACGTTGCTGATTGGCGTCGCTCTGGGCGCTGACTTTGGTGGAATCGCGACGCCGATCGGCACGGGCCCGAACGCGATAGCGATCGCGTCGCTGGAGCCCGACTTTCACGTTTCGTTTGTCGACTGGATGGTCTTCGCTTTTCCGCTCACCATTGGAATGCTGATTTTAGGCTATTTTATTCTTCTATTCCGTGCGAGATCGAAAACGCAGGAGTGGGCATCGCGGGACGGTGATCTCATCAATCGGCCCGCAGCCGCTGACGCAAAGAAACCGTCCGTATTTGGACAACGCGCTTTCTTACTGATCCTGGCAGCGACGGTTGTCCTGTGGCTTTCCGAACCCCTTCATAAAATACCGGCAGGCGTGATCGCACTCGCTTCGGCGGCAAGTCTGTTTTTGTCGGGCATGCTCAAGAAGAAAGACGTTTTGCGGATAGACTGGTCGACTCTCCTTCTAATTGCGGGGGGCATAACGCTCGGCAGGCTTTTAGAGCAGTCCGGTGTTGTAAAAGAGATCTCGGCAAACGTCCCGTTCTCCGATCTGAACATTACGCTGAGCCTGTTTGTGATTTGTTTCGCCAGTGCTTTGCTCTCGGCGGTGATGAGCAATACCGCGACGGTCGTCTTACTAATACCGCTTGCGACTGCGATAATTCCGGGCCCTTCGACAGCCATACTGGTTGCGATTTCGGCGTCGTTCGGTATTCCCTTCGTTATCGGCACTCCGCCGAACGCGATGGCTTTTGGCGAAGGCGGCGTGAAGTTTGGGGACCTCTTTTGGCCTGGATTGTTACTGATGATCGTCGGTTGCCTGATTGTGAGCCTCACCGGAAGAACGGTCTTGAATTTTGCGGGAATTCCGTGAAACGTAATGAGTATATTCTCACGACTGCCGACGGGGTACGGGGCGCCTGCGTTGTAGCGAGCTTGACGTTTTGCGCGTTCGTTTGTCGATAGGGCGCGGCCGAAACCTTCAGCGAGAGCACGGTATTAGTTTCAAAGAAACGGGTAGAAACTATTTCGTTGCTTTCGGAAGGACCAGCCGAAAAAGCGCTCCCTGTTTGGTATTCTCTGCAGAAAGCTTCCCTTCATGCTGGGTGGCGATCTTGTGCGCTATTGAGAGTCCCAGCCCGGAGCCTTTATCCTTCGTCGTAAAGAATGGATCGAAAATACGGTCGAGAGCCTCAGGAGCAATGCCGCCACCCGTATCTTCGACCTCCACAATGACGTCTTTTGCATCCTGAAGCGTCCTAAAAATTACTGTGCCTCCTTTCGGAATTGCCCCGAAGGCGTTTAACGCGAGGTTAAGAAGGACCTGCTCGATCTGTTCCGGATCCAGCTCGACGTCGGGGAATTCCTCGGAGAGTTCGTACTCAAGGTGTATACAAAGTTCTGCTGCCTGCTTCTTGAGGAGGACGACCACCGATCTAATTAGTTCGTTGATATTCGCGGATGTTTTGAAAAGTTTCGGTGGCCGCGCGAAGTGTACAAACTCGCCGACGAGCTTGTCGATTCGTTCGATCTCTATTTTTGCGATGTGAACAAACTCGCGCCGCGGACTGTCTTCAGCGATCTCGTCGTCGAGAATTTCTACCGGCTGCAGCAAATTTCTCCGAAGCAAAGTCGAACCGTCTGACTAAAGGGCGGCTCGTTTGCGGTTGCCTGAATCCATTTCGTCGATTTTAACACGAGGATCGTTCGAACCTAGATCCAACGCCGACCACCTTTTGTCGTTAATGTCGTTTACGTCGTAAGCAGTTTACACAGATCCATTCTGCGCTGAGTCGGGGCTGGGTGGGTGGGTTGCGTTTCGAGCCGCCGAGGATAGCAAGAAGATGAGGTGTGTCAGAAGTGTGTCAACTCCCTCAAACACATCACTAATGAGATAGTCCCCGAATGCTTGGTGACACTCGAAACTCAGAGAAATACAGAGCTATTATTACTAAGGCAAACTCGGCGAATTAACTAAACAAGATTTGTAATCATCAGGTCGTAGGTTCAAGTCCTATCACCGGCTCCAGTATAAACTTAGCGATTCAACGACTTACGCCGAGAGGTGAACGCGCATGGTCGTTGTATTAACCGTTTCAGTGCGCCAGATCACTGAAATAGCAGTCCGGGCGGGTGAACGACCGTCAAACCGTGACGGCCTTCTCATTTAATCGAGATGTCTCTGCTCTTTGTGTCTAGAATTCCTATTTCGGCTATGTGCTTGCCTAATTTTTCCTTTGGCCGAGATCTTTCCTGAGCCGGTTTCGAAGCGCTCGTTTATTGAGCTGCTCCACTCGCAAGTCCATTTCGGACTTCTCAGATATCCATCAAGCAAGGTCAAGAAACGATTGACTGAACCGTACGTTCGATCGCGATCGTCCTCGCGCCATATGAGTACAACCACGGATGCCAATCGAATAGACGTGTTTAGGTAGACTCGAAGCGTGCGCGTAATTATTCGCGGCACCGGAGAAATTCCCTCGTTGCGGCTGGTTTATCCACCCGACGATTTCCGATAGCCCAGTAACATCGGCTTTCCGGATGTCGATTGCATGGAAAGCCGGTTGCATTAGTGTAGTG
>JBKKAS010000291.1:0-3611 GCA_046714595.1 Pyrinomonadaceae bacterium
TTGGAAGATCGCGGACGAGCGCTTGAGAACGAATATTTTCGTCGTAAGGAACAGGAGCTGATCGAAAAGCTGAAGGGTCATCTTGCCGTCGAGAACGCGAAGAGTACCGAGTTGCAATGTCCGAGGTGCGACGGCCAGTTGTTGGAAGCCGACTATCAGCACATCAAGATCGACGTCTGCAACAAGTGCCACGGCGTCTGGTTCGATGCCGGCGAGCTTGCCCAGGTTATCGACAAGGACAAGCAAGGCGGATGGTTTAGCAAGCTGTTCGATTGATTGGTTCCAGGATGCGCATTGTTCCACCTATACCGGCCGGCTTTCTAATAGCGATGATCCTCGGATCGTCCCTCGTTGTTGTCGCGCAAAGTACACCACCGGTCGCGATAAACGAGCGGCCGATTCAGTCCCTCGCGCGAAGGGTACTCGGTGTCTCGGATCAGACGCTGACAAGCCGGTTGATGAATCGCGATATGCCTTACCGCGTGGTCCTGCCGTTTGACCATTCAACGCGGAATACGAAGCGATATCCGGTGGTCTATCTGCTCCACGGTCTGACCGGGCATTACGATAATTGGACTGACAAGACGAGGCTCGCGAAACTCGCCGCAAGTCAGAATCTCATAATCGTCACGCCCGAGGGTGACGACGGCTGGTACACCGACAGCTCGTCCAAGCCAAACGATAAATACGAGAGTTACATCGTCAAGGAACTTATTCCGGAGATCGATAGAAAATTCCGGACGATCGCCGACCGTGACCACAGGGCCATCGCTGGTTTGTCGATGGGTGGTTACGGAGCGATAAAGTTCGGATTGAAATATCCTGAGATGTTTGTGGTTGCCGGATCGTTCAGCGGAGCGCTCGGCGCGGCAACGCGAACCGAAAAAGCCATGCCGGGCGCGATCGGTAAATCGATTGATGCGATCTTCGGGTCCCCGGACGGGGAAGTTAGGAAGGCGAACGATCTCTTTGATATTGTTCAGCGAGCGTCGGTGGAAAAGATCAAGACGTTTCCCTTCCTCTATCTCGACTGCGGCACTGAGGATTTTCTTTTCCAGAACAACCGCGATTTCATCTCGTTGCTGGTCGAAAAGAAAGTGTCCCATGAATATCGCCAACTTCCGGGTGGGCATAATTGGACGTATTGGGACGCACAGGTCGAGGAGTTTTTGGAACTGGCCGACAAACGTTTTCGGCCAGGGCAGAACCGGACCCCGTAAACACGTAAATGAAGAAGATCTTTATTGCCGTCTCCGTCGCTTTGCTCTTCTGTTTGCCGCTTGCTGCTCAGGAGAAAACGGATGTTAACGCCGCCGCGGCGGCACGCATGCTCGTCGGTCGTCACAAACTTTCGCTTCAATGGGTAAGCTGGGATCACTTTGGCGTCGCCACCGTTACGAATCGACGCGGTTTCTACTCCATCAAAGGTGTACAGAAAGGCCGGGGCAAGGAGGCGAGCAGTTTCGTCAAGCTCGACGGCCGCATTACGACGATCGACGCGAAAGAGTTTACGTTCGCGGGAAAGATCGTTACGCAGGTCAGCCACATCAACGGCGGCAAACCGTGCGAGCGTGACGGCGAGTTCACTTTTAAGATCACCGGTAAGCGTCGATACTGGCGACTTCAGCAGATGGACAATCCGTGCGATCCGGTCACGGACTATGTAGACATCTTTTTTCGGTAGTTATATGAATTTTCAATACGGTTTGTTCCTGGTCGCCCTACTTTTTGTGGCGACCATCACGTCGACAGCACAAGTAACCCCGCCGACCTCTCCAACAACTTCCGGGCGACTCACCGACATTAAGGGCAAAAGTAAAACGAACACCGAGCCCGCCAAGGCCCCCGATATCGCGAGCCGGGCCGCCGACAGTTCCTCGAGTGCAGCTCGGGTGGCGGAGATCCAATCCGCCCTGCAGCGCGAAAAACTCGACGGCTGGCTGTTCTACGATTTTCGCGGCAGCGATATTTTGAACCCGCGAATTCTGAAGACTGAGCGTCTCGGCGGATCGCGTCGTTGGTTCTACTACATTCCCGCGACGGGCGAACCGGTCAAGGTCGTGCACGCCATCGAGCCCGAGCAGATCGACGTCCTGCCCGGGAAGAAACTCATCTACCGCGAATGGTCGCTGCTGAAATCACAAGTGCAGAATGCGATGGGCCCGAGGAAGGGAATGCGGATCGCGATGCAGTACTCGCCGAATAACGACATCCCATACATTTCGCGTGTCGATGCCGGAACGATCGAGATGGTCCGCAGTCTCGGCGTGACGATCATTTCGAGCGCCGATCTCGTCCAGCAATTCGAAGCCGTGTGGACAGATGACCAACTCGCGATGCATAAGGAAGCGGTCGCGAAACTGCAGAAGATAATTCTCGAAGCGTTCGGTGAGATCAAGCGGCGGATGATCGCGAATGAACCGACAACCGAGATCGATGTTCAGCAATTCATGATGAAGCGCTTTTCCGAAGAGGGAATGCAGCCCTCACCGATGATCGTTGCCGTAAATGCGAACGCTGCATCGCCGCATTACTTTCCAACGGCGACGCGCAACTCACAGATAAAACGCGGCGATCTCGTTTTGATCGATTCCGTCACCAAGCTCAACAAGCCCAAGGCACCGGCCGTCGATCTGACCTGGATGGGATACGTCGGCGAAACGGTTCCGCCTGAGTATGTGAAGATCTGGAACATAGTCTACGAAGCTCAGCAGGCGGCGTTTAAGTTCGTAAAGACGTCTTTTCAAAACGGCAAGCCTATCCGCGGCGCCGATGTCGACGACGTCTCACGCGCTGTCATACGGAAGGCGGGTTATGCCGACCAGTTTCTTCACCGCACCGGCCACTCGATCGGCGAAGAGGGGCACGGAAACGGGGCTAATATCGACAATCTCGAAACCCGCGATTCACGTCGCCTTATACCTCGGACCGCATTTTCTATCGAGCCGGGAATTTACCTCGCAGGCAAATTCGGCGTCCGTTCGGAGATCGATGTGTACGTGTCGGAAAACGACGCGATCATCACGGCACCGCATCAGGCCGAGATCGTGGCTATAATGAAGTGAAGTGGTTAGCAATAAGCAACAAGCAATAAGCAATAAGCAGTAAGTCAGACGAAACGTCGGGGAGAAGGAGAAAAAATGAAAGACTTTCGATCCCTGCTCATATGGCGCAAGGCCCATGAACTGACCCTTGCCGTCTATGAAGTTACGAAACAATTTCCGAATGACGAACGGTTCGGTTTAACCAGCCAGATGCGGCGATCAAGCGCATCTATACCAACAAATATTGCCGAAGGGTGCGGCCGTGGGTCCAACCGCGATTTCCAGCGATTCTTGCAAATAGCTTTCGGCTCAGCGAGTGAACTAGATTATCAGTTGATATTGGCAACAGACTTGGCGTTTATTACTCGACCTGCGTACGACGACTTATATTCGAACCTGATTGAGATCAGGAGAATGCTTGCTTCGCTCATTCGCAAGGTACAAACCTAAGTGTAATTGCAACGCATTTTCACTTACTGCTTATTGCTTATTGCTTATTGCTTTCTTATGCCCAATTTTGCAATTGAAACCGCCCGAGAGGCCGGACACATACTCATGGAGAAGTTC
>JBKKAS010000292.1:0-2128 GCA_046714595.1 Pyrinomonadaceae bacterium
GGCCGAATGATCACGGGCCTTTCTCATTATTTGAAAGACAGAATCGATAAAACAACGATTAACGATTAACGATTCACGATTTACATGGCTTCGATAAGCTTAGACAAATTTAGAAACATCGGCATCATGGCCCATATCGACGCGGGTAAGACCACGGCGACGGAGCGCATTTTGTTCTATACGGGTGTTTCGCACAAGATCGGCGAAGTTCATGAGGGAACGGCGACGATGGACTGGATGGAACAGGAGCAGGAGCGCGGAATTACAATTACATCCGCCGCAACTACCTGTTTCTGGACACGAAATAACGTCGAGCACCGGATCAATATTATCGATACACCCGGACACGTCGACTTCACGATGGAAGTTGAGCGGTCTCTTCGTGTACTGGACGGTGCCGTTTGTGTGTTTGACGGCGTTGCCGGCGTAGAGCCGCAATCGGAAACGGTGTGGCGTCAGGCTGACAAATATGGCGTGCCGCGTATCTGCTTTATCAATAAGCTTGACCGTGCCGGAGCTTCCTTTGAACGTTCATTCGATTCAATCTTGAAGCGGCTTGGTGCAAATGCGGTCGCGATGCAGATCCCGATTGGTTTAGAAGACCAGTTCAAAGGTGTTGTAGACCTGATCACGATGAAGGCTTTTGTCTGGAACGACGAAGCTAAAGGCGCGAAATACGAGACTACGGAGATTCCGGCGGACCTGGTCGAGAGCGCTAAAGAGAATCGCGAGAAGCTTGTCGAGGCTGTATCGGCTATCGACGACGACCTGATGGCGAAGTATCTCGAGGGTGAGGAAGTTTCGGAAAACGAGATTCGCGTTGCATTGCGTAAGGGTACGCTTGCGATGCAGATCGTCCCGGTATTTACGGGTTCAGCTTTCAAGAATAAAGGCGTGCAAACCCTACTTGACGGCGTTGTCGATTTCCTTCCTAGCCCGCTTGATATTCCTCCTATCGAAGGTATCAATCCCAAAACCGACGAAACCGAAACACGTGCGCCGGATCCGAAGGCTCCGTTCGCAGGACTCGTTTTCAAGCTGATGGCGGACAAACATCTCGGGCAGCTTGCGTTCGTCAGGATCTATTCGGGAACTGTCAGCTCGGGTTCGTACGTCTACAACACGATCAAGAATACGAAAGAGCGCGTCGGGCGTTTAATGTTGATGCACGCTAACAAGCGTGAGGACGTTGAGTCGGCATCCGCCGGCGAGATCGTCGCGATCGGCGGCATGAAGAATGTCACGACCGGCGAGACTATCTCGGATGAGTCGAAGCAGATCATTCTCGAGTCGATGGAGTTTCCCGATCCGGTTGTTCGCGTCGCTGTTGAACCAAAAACCCGCGCCGACCAGGACAAGATGGGTATCGCCCTCAACCGACTTGCTTCAGAAGATCCGTCGTTCCAGGTTTCGACCGATCATGAAACGGGCCAGACGATCATCGCCGGAATGGGCGAGCTTCACCTGGAGATCATAGTCGACCGCATGAAACGCGAATTCGGCGTCGAAGCGAACGTCGGTAAACCTCAGGTCGCCTACCGCGAAACGATCACGGTTTCGGCACCGGGTAAAGAAATATTTAAGAAGCAGACGGGTGGCCGCGGACAGTTCGCCCACGTCGAGCTCACGATCGACCCGGCACCCGGCGAAGGGTTTGTGTTCGAGGACAAGATCAGCGGTGGATCGATCCCGCGTCAGTTCATTAAGCCGACGATGGAAGGTATGCGGGACGCGATGCGTCGCGGATTTCTTGCCGGCTATGAGCTCGTCGATATCAAAGCAACACTCGTATTTGGTTCGTTTCACGAGGTCGACTCAGACGAGCGTGCGTTCCATATCGCCGGCAGCCTCGCGTTTCAGGATGCTGTGAAGAAGGCGAAGGCTGTTCTGCTTGAACCCATCATGCGTATCGAGGTTGTTACGCCTGAAGAATATATGGGTTCGGTCAATGGTGATTTGAATCGCCGTCGCGGCCAGATCGATAAGATGGAGCCGCGTCCGGGTAATGTTTCGGTCGTGACCGCTTTCGTTCCGCTATCGGAGATGTTCGGGTACACGACGGACCTTCGGTCGGCAACGCAGGGACGTGCGACCTCAAGCATGCATTTTGAGCGCTACGCAGAAGCTC
>JBKKAS010000293.1:0-3265 GCA_046714595.1 Pyrinomonadaceae bacterium
CTTGTCGACGTGCCAGGGTTTGAACCGACCGTGCACCGAACAGTGTCCGCGCCAAAGGATCAGTTTCGCCTCGCGTAACTGTTCTTCCGTGTTACCACCGAGTTCTTCGTGCGGATTCCAGAGCGCCATCTTATCCAGTGGAATCCCGAACTTCGCACCGGTGTTTCGCCCGAGATGCTGATCGGGGAAGAAGAACATCTTGTCGAACTCTTTGAGGTAAATGTCGAAGAGCGGTACCGCGTTCGACGATGTGCAGACGACGCCTTCATTGCGTCCGCAGAACGCTTTGATCGCCGCCGATGAGTTCATGTACGTGATCGGTGCGACTTTTTTATCGAGCACGCCGATGTCGCGAAGCTGCTCCCAAGCGTCCTCGACCTGGTCGATCGTCGCCATGTCGGCCATCGAACAACCGGCACCGAGATCGGGCAGGATCACACGCTGTTGGGGCTTTCCGAGGATGTCGGCCGATTCGGCCATGAAGTGCACACCGCAAAAGACGATGTACTCGGCCTCGGTCTGCGAGGCCATCACCGAAAGCTGATACGAATCACCGGTGAGGTCGGCGTGCCGGATAACATCGTCACGCTGGTAGTGGTGGCCGAGTATTATGACTCGCGGGCCCAACGCCTCTCGTGCGGCTTCGATCTGTGCGTCGACCTCCTCGTCCGCCATGACGAGGAAATCTTCAACCGGTCTGACTTGTTCGAGTACTGCTGTCATCGTTCGTGTTTCGATACTCTGGATGAAAAAACTCTTCGAGATCGAAGAAAAATGATTGCGCTTCCGGACGCGAAGCGCAAGCGTGGGCATAAACTGAAAATAGGGGCGCCCGGGCCCCTATTTTAGTTTTGAAACCCAGAAGCCTCCGCCGCTAGAAGCTCAATCTAACTCCAAGTTGAAGCTGTCTCGGGTCACCTATTCCCTGTCTCAGGAAACCATCGAAGTTGAAAAGGCTGGGCGCCGTCAACGAGTTCTGGTTACCCGCTCCGCTTAATGAGTTGATCAAGTTGTCGTTGTTAAATGTATTGAACATCTCCACCTGCGGTGTCAGTTCGACGGTTTCGGTCAACTTGAACACCTTCGCAAGCCGCCAGTCGAACGAAAAGTATTCGTTATCCTTTCGCAGCGTGTTGCGATTTGTCGCCGTACGCACCAGCGGCGTTGCCGGCTGCGCCGTGCGAACCTGAACTCGCGGAGCGAATTGAATTCCCCAAGGCAGTTCGAAGAACGCGAAGAAGTTGAACTTGTGCCGAATGTCGCGGTCGGACAAAGCGTAGTCAAGACCCGGATCGTTGATGTCGAACGAACGGTCGGTAAATGGATCTCGCTCGTTGGAGTCGTCGTCCTTATCCCTGGCCAGTACATAGTTCGCCTCGAGCTGAAACATGTTGCTGAAGCGCTTTCGTACGCCCGCGGTGAAACCTTGATAGAGACTTCGGCCGATAGAGCTTGTCACCATTACTTCGCCAAGATAGTCACCGAAGATCGGGAAGCCAGCCGCGTTCAACCGGCGATTAACATTCAAAAACCGCGTCAGATGCCGGCCCTTTGCGTAGGTAAAGTCAAAGTACAGCGCCCAGTTGGTCGCTATCTCCTGCTCGAATGCAGTGTTGAAGGTAGCAATGTCCGGGTTTTCGTAATCGCGGTCAAAAACGCGTACTCCGCTGAAGCACGGAAACGGATTAGTAAAAGGCCCGGGAAGTGAGAAGTTGCGTATCGTCGAACAGGAGCCTGCAGTCGGGGTGACTACATTAGGCCACACGGGCCGAATGCTCGCATTAGCGAAAAGTCCGCCCGCGATCGTTTGCTGCTGCACGCCGTTTGTCGTGATCGAGCCGACCTGCGAAAGCATGTTCTGACGGGCGTTGTAAATTCCGAAGCTCGCACGCAGAACCGAGCGTCCGTTACTGCCGATGTCCCAGGCGAAACCGACCCGTGGTTGAACCATCTTCGTGTCGCTTGGCAGCGTGCCATCGGATGGGAACTGCGGATTGTTCAGAAAAATTCCATACGCGGTCGCGGCCGGCGGAACAACCACGTCCGGGAATATCTGGGCTTCCCACCGCAGGCCGAAATTCAACGTAAAGTTCGACCGGATCTGCCATTTGTCCTGAGCGAATAGAGCGATGTCCTCGTTCTTTATCTTCGATGCTCCGGCCGCATCCGTCGCCAGGCCGGTTCGTCCGGCGCCTTGTAGATAGAGCAGTAGCGGCGTCGTGCCCGTTCCACCGCCTCCGGTGCCTAAGCCGCCTCCGCCACACGTTTGATTGAATGGCGGCCCCGGCGTTATCCATGTGCCGTTCGAGCAAAGCGACGCGTTGGGCCCGAAACCGTTTGCCGCAGGAGTCGATGCGTAGCGAATAAATCCGTTCACGCTGTCGAAGATATATCGGCCGGTAAAAAATCCGCGAAACACCTGGTCGTTCAAACTATGGATCCATTCCCCGCCGAACTTGATGTTGTGCGCGCCCTTGATCATCGATACGTGATCGCGGAGCTGGGTACGCCAAAACGTTTCATCGATACCCGGTTGTAGAAAGAATGGATTGCCGAAACGAAACGTATTTACGAATCCCATCGCCGTATCTGCCGGGATATTCGACGTGGTCGCGGAACGCGGACGCACCTCGCGCGAATACGTGAAGTGAAATTCGTTTACCGAGGTGGGCGACATCGTCGTGTAGAGATTCAGGTTCGCCACATTTATTTTCGAAGGCCCTTCCGTTCCGTTCGCCGAAGCTCCGTAAGTCGGAACATCGAATGTCTGATTCGTATTCTTCGAAAAATCGAAATTGTACGATACGCTCAACTTGTTGATCGGGTCGATGTCCCAATCGAGCTTCGCGAGGAAGGCCGTGTTTCGCACCGCACGGTCTACCGGCACTCCCTCTTCCTGCATACGCCGTGCGCGAATGAAGTTGACGAGCGCCAGTCGCTGGCAATCTGGATTGCTTCTGATCAAAGCTTCGTTAGCTCCGATCGTCGGTGTCGTAACCGGACACGGCGTGCCGCCTACCTGTTCGCTAAGATTCGGCCGCGTCAGATTCTCGCGTATCGATTCAAGGGCGAAAAAGTAAAACGCCTTGTTTTTCACGATCGGGCCGCCGACCGTTCCGCCAAACTGCTCGCGGTGAAATCCCTGGAGCGACTTGCCGTCCGACGTATTTGACGACAGGGCTTCGTGGCGCATGTTGAAGAACAGGCTGCCATGAACGTCGTTCGTGCCCGATTTTGTGATCACGTTGATGATACCGCCTGCGGT
>JBKKAS010000294.1:0-2804 GCA_046714595.1 Pyrinomonadaceae bacterium
GGATCTGATCGCGTCGAGTTTGCAGATCGAGCACGAAGGACTGACGACTCGCCAGGTTTTTGAAACGCGTGCGAAGGTCATCTCATCGCTGCGCCGTTCACTTGAAGATGACGGATACATCGAAGTCGAGACGCCTATGCTCACGCCAAAGGCGACCGGTGCCGCGGCGAAACCGTTCGAAACGCATCACAACGCGCTCGACATCACGCTCTACGCCCGCATCGCACCCGAGCTTTATCTGAAGCGCCTTGTCGTCGGCGGTTTCGAAAAGGTCTACGAGCTCAATCGAAACTTCCGCAACGAGGGAATCTCGTTCAAGCACAATCCCGAATTCACGATGCTCGAATTCTACTGCGCATACATGGACGTCAACGGGATGATGGATTTTTGTGAGGAGCTGCTCCGCGAATCCGTCCAGAAGGCGACCGGCGGACTGAAAGTTGAATATGAAGGGAAGGAGATAGACTTCTCGAAGTTTGGACGGATCACGATGAGAGATGCAGTTGCGAGAGGCGGAAACCCGAGCCGTAGCGAGGGTGTCTCTTCGAACTCAGACACACTCCCTACCGGTCGTGTTTCTGCCCTCAGTGACAATTTACTTCTGGAAGCATTCGAAGAGAACATCGAGCCGAATCTGATCCAACCAACTTTCATCATCGACTTTCCGAAATCGATCTCGCCTCTCTCGAAAGCATCACCCGAGAATCCAAACATCGCCGAGAGGTTCGAACTTTTTATAAACGGCATGGAGGTCGCGAACGGTTTCTCGGAGCTGAACGATCCTCAGGAGCAATACGAGCGATTCGTCGAGCAGATGTCCGAGCGCGAACGCGGCGACGAGGAAGCGATGGTGCTCGATGAAGATTACATTCGAGCACTCTCATACGGCATGCCGCCCGCTGCGGGGATCGGCATCGGCATTGACCGGCTCGTCATGCTGCTCACGAACAAGCATTCGATCCGCGACGTGATCTTGTTCCCGCATCTGAGGCCGGAGCGAAAGAAAAGCGAGGGGGAGGAGTAGTGCCGGCCCGCGCGGCGAAGTCGAGCTCGCGAAGCGAGCGGCAGACTCGACATCTTTCGCTCGCTACGCGAGCTCTTGTGCCTTTTGACGGCCTACCCCCAGCTCACGCTGGGGGCTTTATGCTGTCGCCGTCTACGACGGCTGACGAACGACGTAGCACATACACTTGATCAAGATCATTAGTTACACGGCGTTCGCCCTTATTGCGTTCGCATTTAATTCGATCCTTTGCAGGATGGCGTTGCGGACCGGTGAAGCTGACGCCGCGGGATTCACCGCGGTGCGGCTCTTGTCCGGCGCCGCAGCATTGATCGTAATTAGTTATGTTTTCAGCAAAGGGAAGAACTCGAACATAAAGCGCGGAAACTGGATCTCCGCGTTTTTTCTTTTCGCGTATGCGATCTGTTTCTCGTTCGCATACATCGGCCTCACCGTCGCTGCCGGTGCCTTGATCCTGTTCAGCTCAGTGCAATTCACCATGATCGCCGTCGCTCTGTTTCGCGGCGAACGGCCGAGTGGGCTGGAATGGCTTGGACTGGTGATCGCGCTCGGCGGGCTCGTCTATCTGGTTTTTCCGGGATTGTCTTCACCGCCGCTGTTCGCCTCCGCCTTGATGGCGGCAGCCGGTATCGCGTGGGGCTTTTACACTCTGCGTGGAAAAGCGAGCGGCGATCCGCTTGGCGATACAACTGGGAATTTTATCCGTTCGCTACCGATGATCGCTGTCGCTGCGATCCCGTTCTTATCACAGATCAACCTGTCCGCATGGGGCGTCCTCCTCGCCGTTCTTTCGGGCGCGGTCGCGTCCGGAGTCGGTTACACCGTCTGGTACGCGGCGCTCAAACATCACACCTCCACTCGCGCCGCGGTGGTGCAGCTTGCCGTTCCTGTCATCGCGGCGTTCGGTGGCGTCTTGCTGCTCGCCGAAGCGGCGACGTCAAGGCTCTTGATCGCGTCCGTGTTAATTCTCGGTGGTATCGGTCTTACGATCTCCGGAAGGAAGCGGTAGCATCACTGGCAGGATCTCTTTGCTTCCTTTGCGAGCTCTGCGTGAAACAATTTTCTTCTCACGCAATGCTCGCGAAGTTCGCAAAGGAGATGGCGATCGCGGAATCGCGTTCATTTGTTTATCGAAAGTCATGTGAGACGACCTCGGTCTTAAGCTCGTTCAGAGGTTTAAAACCGAGTGCCTTCAGCATTCCGCGTTCTTCAAAGACCCCGCGGATTATCAGGAAATTACTTTGGTTGATCACGGCCCGAAATCTTTCAAATATGTCCGGCATTACGACAAAGTTCGAATAGCCGGTCTCGTCCTCGAGCGTGATGAAGACGACGTTGTTCGCCGTCATCGGACGCTGGCGAATGATCACCGCACCGGCGACCGAGACCACTTGTCCTTTCTTCAGGTACAAGCTTTGATGTGCGGATAGAATGCCTTGCTTCGTCATCTCTTCGCGGATGAACGCCATCGGGTGTTTGCCGATCGAGATGCCCGTCTTACGAAGATCGGCATCGACGAGCTGAAGGCCCTCCATGCGGGGGAGAAACCCGCTCTCGATTGCGGATTTGGGATTTGGGATTTGGGATTTCGACTTGTTGAGGCCAGGTGTTTGATCTGCCTCCCGATACTCGTCTGTCGGAAATCCCAAATCCCAAATCCCAAATCCCAAATCGAAAAGTGGTCCCGTTGGTTGTATCGCCAGCTCGGATTGCCACAGAGCTTCACGGCGATGGACCGTGCCGTCGAAATTCAGAGCACCCGCGAGACTCAGCGCTCGAA
>JBKKAS010000295.1:0-26235 GCA_046714595.1 Pyrinomonadaceae bacterium
GGCGAACGGTTTTTTCATTCTATTGAAGGATGCCGGTGTCGAAGGATTCGTTGTCGTTGCAAACAAAAAGCGGGAAGCTCTTACGAACTTCCCGCATCAAGTAAAATAACGAATGAAGACGAAACTAATTAACCCATTCTTCTTCGTAATTCAGTTGCCAATGCCTAGTAACCCATTTCTGGGCCGCATCCATCGCGGTGTGCTTCCATTTCTTGAGATTCTCAGAAATGGTCAAAGCGGCAAGAGGTTTGCTGGGATCGCGTTCGACCCGTATAACCTGAGCCGAGACTTCGATAATAGGTTTGTCTTCTTCAAGGATCTTCAATCGAACCTCGCTTCCGACAGGCGGCAAAATTTCGAGATTTACCAGAGTACTTGTCTCGCCAACGTTTTCGGTAACACCTTTAACGCTGATTCGCTTGCCGCTTTCCTCATCAACCCAACTCGCCTTCACCGGCAGATTCGCCAAAATGCGATGGTGCATCGGCGCCTTGTATGGTGGTGATGTAGAATAATCTACGTGAGCCATATTATCCCCCCTTTTTCGTTTTTGTATCCACGTTAAACCGGCATTTTGTGTAATAACCATATCAACGCCCGAACAATCTAAATCAATCTTACAAAAAAGTCAAGTTTCACCCAGGAAACTGCAAATTATTTGTTTTCAAACGGTTTTGCTCGTTGAATTCTACATAGCGACGCTAGCGCCGTCAGTCTTCCAGGCTACGTTCGCGATTCGCAGGTACTATTACGGAGGTATTACAGGTCGGCTTAACTTCGTCGCTTTCTTTTCGGCAATGCCTTGATCTCTTGCCGAGGTCAACGGCCCAATTAGAAGTTTTCGCGTGTATGCGCGGCGAGTCGCTTTCGGAACCGAATTTGCCTTGTCATAATTGCCCTTAATTCAAGATTTCATTCTTCCGTTCGACCGTTCTATCAGGTTAATTCGTGAGATTTGTAAGGGTTTGCAAACGCGATACTTAATAACTCAAGGCGGACACTTTCAATAATTTGTCCTTTCACGGTAGGATAGCGTCTCGCCGGTTCCTATCCGAAAAGGAAAATAAATATCCAAAATTCAAAATTTCTTCGGTCACTGCCATATTTCTAGACAGATTTACAACTTAATTTCCGAGGTCAACAAAAACAATGACTAAAAACCTTTCGACAAAACTTTTCATTTTCCTCGCACTGAGCCTGGGGCTCGGCATTGGGCATGTATTTGCTCAGTCAACCGTCTCCGGCGGTATTAGCGGAACCGTCACCGATCCGCAGGGTGGTGTTCTTCCGAACGTAACGATCACGGTCACGAACATCGCTACTAACAGCGCGGTTACAGTAACCTCCACTGATGACGGGGGCTACCGCGTCACCAATTTGCAGCCCGGAACATATCGTGTCGAAACGACCGTTTCGGGTTTCGCTCCGGCGAGAGCGGATAATATAACGGTTGAGGTCGGACGATCTACTTCCGTCGACATCCCGCTTACCCTCGGTACCGCAACTGCAGAGGTCAACATAACCGCTGAGGCGCCGGTCGTTAATACTACCGATAACGCCAACGCGAGTAACTTCGACCAAACTCAGATAAACGAACTGCCTATAAACGGTCGTCGCTGGTCCAACTTTGCGTTACTGTCGCCCACCGCAGTTCCGGACGGAACATTCGGCCTTATCAGTTTTCGTGGTATTTCTGGCTTGCTCAACAACAACACCATCGACGGCGGAGACAACAATCAGGCCTTCTTCTCTGAAGAACGCGGCCGCACTCGAATCAATTATTCGATCAGCCAAGCCTCAATTCGCGAGTTTCAGGTGAACACATCTAACTACTCGGCTGAATACGGGCGTTCGGCAGGCGGCGTTACTAATGCAGTAACGAAAAGCGGCACAAACAAATTTCACGGCGAGTTGTTTTACTACAATCGTAATAACCGCAACGGTGCACGCAATCCTCTACAGTTCGTCGGGGATATTAACGGAGTACAGCAGCCGGTAAAACCAGTGGATCTGCGTGAGCAGTTCGGAGGGAACATCGGCGGCCCGGTCGTGAAAGACAAGCTGTTCTTCTTCTTCAACTACGATCAACAAAGGCGTAACTTCCCCGGCGTCGCAAGGTTTACCGCGGCGAACTTCTTTACATTTCTACTCCCCGCTCACCGCACCGCACTTAATGCCCGGTTCGTGACGAATGCCCACATCGACACCGCGTTGGCTTACCTCATCAATCAAACTGGTGAAACTCCGCGAAGCGGCGATCAAAAGCTTTTCTTCCCGAAAATCGACTGGCAGATCAACGGCTCGAATCTTTTTTCCGTGAGCTACAACAGGTTACGTTGGAAATCGGTCAACGGTATTCAAACGCAGGCTACGAACACCCGCGGACGAAGTAATTTTGGCGATGATTTCGTCGAAGTCGATTCCTTCAATGCGCGGCTACAGTCCTCTGTGAGTGCAAACCTGGTCAATGAATTTCGTTTTCAGTACGGTCGGGATTTCGAAAGCCAGAGAAGCTCTGCTCCTCTTCCGGGTGAACCGCTGACTGCGTTAGGCGGAACGCGCTCACCAAACATTTTCATTACCAATGGTCTGGAAATGGGAACTCCGACTTTCCTTGAGCGCGGCAAGTTTCCTGACGAGAAGCGGTATCAGTTCGCCGATACGATCACATACACGCGCGGTCGTCACACGTTCAAGTTCGGAGCGGACATCAACAAAGTCACGGACGATATCTCGAATCTTCGCTTCGAAGCTGGAGCTTATTCGTACACCGGTACGACTGCTCTGGCGGATTTCATAATGGATTTCACCAATTGGAGGAATCCGGGAGTCCTTCTGCCGACGACGGCTTGTGTGGGCTTTGCCCAGCCGGCTCCGCCAGCACCACTTCCAGCGACAACGCGAGGAGTTGGTCGATGCTACGGGGCCAACTATCAACAAGGTATCGGCAGTCCCGGAATTAAATTAGGCACGTGGGACTATAACTTCTTCGTCCAGGACGACTATCGAATGTCGCCGCGCGTCACCGTCAACCTCGGGCTGCGTTATGAGTACATAAAGATGCCGAAGCCGACTCTCGCGAACACGAACACGACAGGCGCCCTTCTTGGCAGTACCGTGATCCCTAACGATGGCAGAACGATAACCGAAGCCACCTCGACGATGCCGAATGACAAGAACAACTTCGGTCCCCGCGTCGGCACTGCGATCGACCTGACTGGCGATGGCAAGACCAGTCTTCGCGCCGGGTACGGAATCTACTTTGGTCGCATTCAGAGCTCGACGATCTATAACGCTTTGGTAAACACGGGGAATCCGGGTGGCCAGGGACAATACGTGGTTAGTCCTTTGGTTACGGCTCCGACTCCGGCGAACCCACAGCCGGCGCCGATTTTTCCGAATATTATCAACACCTCGTCCCTGGTGCTAGGTTCGACGGCGACGGCGATCCAGTACTTTGACCGGGATTTCCAAGCCCCGCTTATTCACCAGTACGACATCGTCTTCGAGCGTGAGATCATGCGCAATACGGCGGTGTCGGTTTCGTATATCGGAAGTTTGGGACGCAGTCTGCCGACGTTCTATGATTGGAATAACGAGATCAACCCGGTGACTCCGACGACGACATACACGCTTTCGGGTGGCGGACCGTTTGACGGCCAGGTCTTTACGTTACCGCTTTACCGGCGTGTTCCTGGACTCGGAAATCAAGCGATGACGCGGATCCAGAGTACGGTGAAGTCGGAGTACAACGCACTTGTGTTTTCTTTCAACCGGCGATTTACGCAAGGACTCCAAATGCTTGCGAGTTACACCTTCGCTAAATCGACAGACACAGATCAGAACTCGGCAACGTTCAGTGAAGGAAATAGTCCGTACGATATTCTCAACGGAAGCTTTGACCGCGGTCCGAGTAGTTTTGACACCCGTCATAAGATCGTGATCAGCGGCGTTTGGGCCCCGAACTTTTATAAGGGAAGCAAGAACTCGATCGGCAATTACCTTCTAAATGGCTGGTCGCTCGCACCAAATTTCACTTATTATTCCGGACGTCCGTTCAGCGGTAACGTTAGCGGTACGAGTCTGAATAATACTTTCGGCGACACCTTCCTTCCCGTTGCGGGACGCAATGCATTCCGTCTGCCGAGCCTGATAAATCTGGATGTCAGGCTTTCGAAGCGGTTCAAATTCCGCGAGACAATGTCTCTCGAGTTTTTGGCAGAGGCGTTCAATATCGCGAACCGAACACATGTCTTCGGCGTTAACACAACCCTCTACCAGAGGAGCGGGTCGGCTACGAACTTGACGTACAACACGGCTTTCGGTCAGGTTACCGGTACCGATAGTACGCTGTATCGCGAACGACAGATCCAGTTTGCCACACGCTTCCAGTTCTAATTCTTAGTTTAGGAAGTTAGGTTTAGCACGCTTCTTCGGAAGCGTGCTTTTTTTGTGTCTCAGCCGGCCGGCAGGTTTAATGAATTGACCGGCGTGGCCTCAGAGATTAAGAATTAAGTCGCGTGAAGATACTGCACATGTCATCGGCCAGGCACTATAGCGGCACTGAGCGGCACATAGTCGATCTATGCCGCAGCCTTACGTCGAGGGGTCACGATGTCTTTGTGGCATTGAGGCCAACCAGCGATTGGCGTAAATGGCTCGACTTTCTTCCGCCCGAAAATATCTTTCACGTGTCGGTTAGAAACTCGTTCGGCATTTTGAGCGCAATAAAGATCGCGGATTTCGTTCGCGAAAACGAGATCGAGATCGTTCATGCCCACGTCGCACGCGATTACGTTCCGGCCAGCATCGCATGTCTTGCTGTGAAGCGGGCGAGATTCGTTCTAACCCGACATATGCTGTCGCCGCTAAAACCATTCAACAAGTTCGCGCTAAAGAACCTGTCAAAAGCGATCGGCGTTTCCGAGTTTGTCGGCGGCGAACTTCGGGCGGTTTTTCCGGCAAGTAAGATCGTGGTTATTCCAAACGGCCTCGATGTCGAGAGCCGCTCAGACCGGGCAAGCCTGCGCAGAGAATTTCGCGAATTTCACGGTGTTCCAATTGACGCCTCGCTGATCGGTACGCTCGGCGAGTTACGCGAGTCAAAGGGCCAACGCGATTTTGTTCTTGCTGCCAACGAAGTCGTCAAAAGATTCCCGGAATGTTGGTTCGTCGTAGCTGGTCTCGACCATACAATCGACAAGTCATTCCGTCGCGAACTGAAAAGACTCGTGAGGGTCTTCGGACTCGAAGAGCGCTTTCTTTGGCTCGACTGGCTCGACGACACGGAATCTTTCTATTTGGCGATCGACTTGTTTGTCTCGGCGTCGCATTCGGAAAGCTTCGGTCTGGCGATACTGGAGGCGATGATCCGAGGAATTCCCGTCGTATCAACCGCTACCGAGGGCGCGATCGAATTACTCGGGTCACTGGCCGTGACGATTCCGGTGCGAGATCCGGTAAAGCTTGCCGCGGCTATTTGCGATATGCTGGCGGACGAAGATCGCGGGTCGATCGGGGACGCTCTGCGACGGCGTGCGGCGGAAAAATTCTCTCTGGGAAGAATGCTGGAGGAAACCGAGCGCGTGTATCTGGAGTTATCCCGGAACCCGGATCGGTAGCGGCCGCTCGTCGACAACAAGCTGAAAGGGTTAAAATCGCTGCCCGACATCTCGGCTTGCCGCATATTACGCAACCAGTTAATCTTTCTGCTATGAGATCCGTCCTCCTCCTCTCACTTATTTTCGCCACGATGAACACACAAGCCCAAACGCCCGCCGAGATGGTGGAGATCTGGGAGCGGGAGCACGTCACCACGATCCTTCCATCGAACGTCCGGCACAAAGATCTTCAGAAATATCTCGAAGGTCTGAAAAAGATCGGTCTAAAGATCGATGAGGTCGGACGCAGCCAAGCTAACCGCGCGATCTATCAGATCGAGTTTGGAAACGGACCGCTGAAAGTTTTTCTCTGGTCGCAGATGCACGGAGACGAGCCGACGGCCACATCCGCTTTGATCGACATCTTCACTATCCTCCAAAAAAACCGTGACAAGGATTGGGTAAAGAATATTGAGAATGCCGTGACTATCCGCGCCGTTCCAATGCTCAACCCGGACGGAGCCGAATTTTACCAGCGACGAAACTTGCAGGGCATCGACATCAATCGCGACGCGGCGAATTTGCAAACGCCCGAAGCCCGGCTTCTAAAAAGGCTCCGTGACGAATGGTCACCCGATATCGGTTTTAATCTGCACAATCAGAACGCTCTGACAACCGCGGGCCGGACGAGCAAGCAGGCCGCGATCTCGTTCCTGGTCGTTTACGGCGATGCGGCAAAGACAACGAGCGACGGCCACGAACGCAATAGGCGGCTCGTATCCGGGATGATCTCCGCGATCCAGCCGTACATCCCGGGACAGATCGGCAAATACCCGGGCGACTGGACGCCAACCGCGTTCGGCGACAACTTCTCGGCCTGGGGTACGCCCGTGATCCTGATCGAGACCGGTGCCCTCCACGGCCGTGACGAGATGTTTCTGGTCAAGATGAATTTCGTCGCGATGCTCACCGCCCTCAGATCGCTCGCCGATGGTACCGAGAAAAACTTCAGTCCGGCGAATTATGAAATGCTGCCGGCAAACTCGTCAGGCTTGCTTTACTACTTTATTTTTCGCAATGCCAGCCTTATTGACCGGACACGGCCAGACGCACGCGTTGTCGCCGACATCGCCGTAAACACCGATCGGCGCCGCGCGGAATTTGTCGCACCGGCGTATGTCCGGCAGGTCGGAAATCTCTCAGCATATAGTGGTCTGACCGAGTTCAACGCGCAGGAGTTTTACGTGGTCCCGCGGACGGCCCGCTCGATAAGGCCCGGGGATTTTGCCGAACTGATGTTCTATAAAAAATCACGCGTCATCGACTGGAGCGCTCCTGATATTGAAAAACAATTTCCGCCGGACGCGATCTTCTCTCTCGGCAAATGGATCACCGGCGAACTAGTAAATAGTAAATAGTGAATTGTGAAATGGCGAGAATGTTTTCTTGTAACGCATTCCTTGACGGGCTCTCATCGGCTACTATTTACTACTGACGATTCACTATTCACTAACCGAATGCTCACGCTTCTCAAGATCAAGAACATCGCGCTTATCGATTCGCTGGAGGTCGAATTCGGCGCCGGTCTGAACCTGCTGACGGGCGAAACCGGGTCGGGAAAATCGATAATCGTCGATAGTCTCGCCGCGCTCAGGGGCGAGCGAATATCTAGTGAACTCGTTAAAGAAGGCGAGCAGTCGGGTGCGATCGAGGGCCTGTTCACGTTATCGAGGTCGCGAGATCTGCTCGAAGTGTTCGACGGGTCAGGCATCGACCTCGATGACGCATCCGAGGTCGAGCTGATAGTCCGCCGCGAGCTTTCGCTCGCCGGCAAGAACCGCGTATTTGTAAACAACCAGCTTGTCACGCAGGCGTTTTTGAAAAGCGTCGGCCCATTCCTGGTCGATGTTCACGGGCAGGGCGAGCACGAATCGCTCTACGAACCTGCGACGCATCTCGAGATGCTGGATGCGTTTGCGGCGGCTGATGGCGAACGAGCGGTATGCGCGAAAGCGTATGCGGAGTGGTCGGCGACCAAAAAGGAGTTGACCGAACTGCGCAGGGACGAATCCGACAAGCTGCAGCTTTTGGATATTCTCAGATTCCAGGTCGACGAAATACGGCGGGCGGACCTCAAGATCGGCGAAGACGGCGGGCTCGAAGATGAAAAGCGTCTCCTGAACAATATAGAAAAGCTTTCGGCATTAAGTGGCGACGCGTACAAGCTGCTCTACGAACAGGACGAATCGACCCTCGCGACGCTCGAAAAAGCGGCCCGAAAGATCGAGGAGCTGGCCGGATTCGATTCGGCATTTACCGGCTACCGCGAATCTCTCGAAACCGCTCGGGCGGTTCTCGACGACGTGGCCACGACCGCGCGAGACTTTCGGAATCATCTCGAATTCTCACCGGATCGATTAGAAGAGATCGAGAACCGAATGGCCGAGATCGCGCGACTCGCGAGAAAATATGGCGGCACGATCGACTCGGTTCTTGAGCACCTTGCGGGCTCGGAACAACGGCTTGAGAATATCGAGACTGCGGAGCTGCGCGAGCAGGAGCTTGAAAACGAACTTGCCTCCGATCGAAATGTCTACATCGACGCGGCGACGGCGCTTCACGAAAAAAGAACGGCGGCCGCGGCGAAGTTTGAAAAGGACGTAGTTGCGAATCTGAAGGCTGTCGCACTCGAGAAGGCAAAATTTGAAGTTCGGGTCGAGGATCTCAGCTCACCTCCTATCTTAGGAGGGGTGGCCGGATTTAACTCCCCTCCTGGTTTGAGGAGGGGTGCCGACGCATCGTCGGCGGAGTGGTCGGCGGACCGGGTGGTGCCGCCTGAAGGCGGGACTCCAGACACAGCGGGCAGAAACTTCTCCGCCCGAGGCTTTGACCGTGTCGAGTTTTTCTTTTCCGCCAACCCGGGCGAATCGCCGAAACCGCTCGCGAAAGTGGCGTCGGGCGGCGAGGCGTCGCGGTTGATGTTGATCCTAAAAACGACTGCGACAACGCGCGCCGGCGAAAAATCGGCGGTCTTCGATGAGATCGACGCCGGCATCGGAGGCCGCGTTGCTGAAGCCGTGGGCCTCAAGCTTAAACAACTCGCTCGGTCGTACCAGGTCTTGTGCGTAACGCACCAGCCGCAAGTTGCGTCACTTGCCGATCGCCATTTCGTAGTGGAGAAAAGTATGAGCAAGAACGAGACGATGATCGGAATTCGCGAATTGGGCGAGCCGGAAAGGATCGATGAGATCGCACGGATGCTCGCCGGAGAGACGATCACAGAATCGGCGCGGAAACACGCTGCTGAAATGATCGAAGCGTGTGAAAGGAAGTTCACCGCGGAGACGCCGAGCCGCAGAGAGACTGGGCGGAGCGCTCGGGGATAACATCAGCTCGTTCTTGCTTACCTCCGCGTCTCCGTGTCTCGGCGGTTAAATTTTTATGCCACCTGTCATTCTTGCAAATGTTATCCGCGGCGAAACCGTCGAGTCCGTGCATCGCGGGCATCTGATCGTGCTCGACGGAAAAGGCGAGACGGTGATTACTTTTGGTTCGCCTGAGACCGTGACCTTCTTGCGATCCGCATGTAAGCCGCTTCAGGCGATTCCGTTCATCACCAGCGGCGCGGCAGATGCGCTGGGTTATTCCGAAGAGGAGATCGCGCTCGCCTGCGCGTCGCACTCGGGCGAAACAAGACATGTTCGCATTGCCCAGTTGATGCTCGAGCGCGCCGGACTAACGGAGTCCCATTTGCGGTGCGGTACGCACTTGCCATTCAACGAGAAAGAGGCCGAGCAGATGCAGCGTGCCGGAGAACATCCGACTCAGCTTCATAACAACTGCTCCGGCAAACACGCCGCGATGCTCGCCACGGCAAAACACATTGAAGCCGATCTTGCGACTTACGACCTGCCCGAGAATCCGGTGCAGCAGATGATACTCGACACGATCGCTTTGTTCAGCGAGGTTCCAGTCAAAGAGATCAAGATTGGTATCGACGGGTGTGCCGCTCCGAATTTCGCCGTGCCCGTTTCGGCGATGGCGAAATGCTTTTTAAATCTGATATCGCCGCCCGAGAATTTCCGGAGCAACGTTCGCGATGCTTGCAGCCGGATCGTTTCCGCGATGAAGAACTTTCCGGAACTGATTGGCGGAAACGACCGTCTCGATACGATGTTGATGCAGGCTGCCGAGGGCAGCGTAATTTCGAAGGTCGGCGCCGATGGCGTATGGCTATGCGCTGTCCTTCCAAACCAAAAATGGCCCAGCGGTCTCGGCATCGCGCTAAAGATCGAGGATGGGGACGACCGCCGCGCGCGTCCCGTCGTAGCCGTTGAGCTTTTGAAAAGGATCGGAATTTTATCGCCGGACGATCTGCCCGAACTTTCGCCGATGCCGATCAAGAACCGGCGTGGTGACGCCGTTGGTGAAGTAGTCGCCGCGATCGACAACGACCACGGTGCTTGATTCAGATCACTCCACTTCTTTCTCTATCAATTCAGTATTCGTCTTTTAGGCATCAGACACTCACTGTCCCGTTCGGCGACTGACCGGGAACTTTTCTAATCCGCCTCCGTAAAGGTCGGCAGATATAACCCCGCAATCCCACGCAAAAAGGAGTTGAAGATGACATCTGCAAAGAGCGCCGGCAGAGTGATGGGCATTCTGACATTGGTGCAAGCACTCGTTGGAGCCATGGTAAACTTCGTGCTGCTCGGTGCAGCGATAACCGGGCCGCCCGGATTTTTAACCAACGCGGCCGCGAACCCAACGCGGATGAGCTTAGCCGCGCTTCTGATGATCGCTGCCGGTGCTTTGTCGATCGGCGTCACGACAACGGCGTGGCCGATCTTTCGCCGTCATAGCCCGCGGATGGCGCTATGGTTCGTCGGTTTGAGTATCGCTGCGTTTGCACTCGCCGCGGTCGAAAGCGCGGCCGTGATGTCTATGCTCTCGTTAAGCCAGGAATACGTGAAAGCGAGCGAGGCGGATGCGAGACTTTTTGAAGTGGTCGGTACGGCCGTCCGGTATGCGCGGTATTGGGCGCATTATACGCACTTGATCGTCGGAAGCGGTCTGGTCTTCATGCTCTATATCACGCTCTACAGATTCGCGCTCGTTCCTCGGCTGTTGGCGGGAATTGGTGCGGCCGCGGTGCTGCTGCAGTTGTCGGGGCTCATCCTGCCGTTCTTCGGGAATCGGGTAAACTTTCTGCTGCTCGCGCCGATGGGAATCTGTCATCTGATCCTGGCGGTTTGGTTGATAGCGAAGGGTCTCGACGATCGGCCAGAGGACGAAGGACGAACGACGAACGACGAATGACGAGTAACGATATACACCCGATCCAGTCATCCGAACGCATCGAGCTGCTCGATGTCTTACGCGGTTTGGCCGTCTGCGGAATTCTCATTGGCAACATGCAGTGGTTTTCGGGTTACGGTTTTCTGCCGCCGATCTTGACGGCGCAGTCCGCGCTCTACGACCAGATCACGACCTTCATTGTCCACTTTCTTGTCGAGGGAAAATTCTATTCCATCTTTTCGTTCCTGTTCGGTTTCGGCTTCGCGTTGCAGATCGCACGGGCCGAGGAACGCGGCGACGCGGGAGCTTCGCTTTTCAAACGGCGCCTGTTCTGGCTGCTCGTCATCGGCCTGCTTCATGCGTACCTCCTCTGGGCCGGAGACATTCTGAGCATCTACGCGCTGATGGGATTCGTGCTGCTGCTGTTTCGAAGGAAAACGAAGGAGTCGCTTCTCAAATGGACTTTCTGGTTGATGATCGTTCCGATCCTAACGTACATCCTTATCTACATTCTTTTCGTTATTCTCGTTTCACCCGAATCCCTCGCCCGCTTCGGAGCCGGCCAGATCGAAGGGTGGAACCGGTGGGTCGCACAGGTTCAGCAGAGCAGCTATCTGCAGATCGTTACCGACTTCAATTTGAACTATGTCGCCGGCCGCTACGGCGGCTTGATCCTGCAGATGCGTCTGCCCAAGATTCTCGCCATGTTCCTGCTCGGGTTCTACGCGTACCGGATCGGCGTCTTTCAAAATCTATCGGCTCATAAGGCGCTCATTCGTCGCGTCATGATCTATGGGCTGGGCCTTGGGTTATCGGCAATCTCGCTATGGCGGCGCTTGCCGGAAACGAGGGGCCGTTCCCGCCGACTCTGGGCGGAGTCCTCGGTGTGATCGGTTACGCGTTCGGCGTGCCGGCATTGTCACTCGGGATCATGGCGTTGGTCGCGACGCTGTGGCAGAGCGATGTTCCGCAACGCGTGCTCGCCATCCTGGCGCCGGTCGGGCGCATGGCGCTGACGAATTATCTTTTGCAGAGCATCGTCTGCGTCACGATCTTTTACGGATACGGATTCGGCAAGTTCGGGACAGTCGGTGCGACGACGGCGACGCTGATCGCGCTCGCAATGTTTGGAGCTCAAATTATATTAAGCACCGTTTGGCTGAAATTCTTCGCATACGGTCCGATGGAGTGGATCTGGCGTCAGCTGACGTATCGCAGGCGTCTGAGTTTGCGGCGACAAGCGCTAGTTTGAGTTGTGGCAAGAGACGCGTGTTATATACACGCGGTTCCAGATGCATGGTTGCCGTATACTTATTCGTATGAAGTTTGAACGCGGTATTTTTCTCTCGGTGCTCGTTCTCGTGGCCTTCCAGGTTCTTATAAACGGGCAAACCCTGGTTCCTAATCAGGTAAGCTTCACAACGCCCGACGCTCCATGGACCCTCGTTATCGATGGGCAGGCGGTCGATATTAAGAGTGCTCAGGTAAAACCAGATAACAAATCGGCCTACTTCCTCGTGTATCCCAACAAGGACGGGCTGAACATCTCGCTGTTTATCGAGCCCGTCGACAAGTGCAAGACGAGTGACGAATGCCGTGACTTTATACTCAATTCGGGCAATCCGGCGTGGGGAAAATTTCAGGATCTTGCGAAGGCACGGATAGGTGAGTTTAGCTATTTCGAGTTTTACCGACCGGAGGCTATGGGCCAGCCGCTTCAGATGCTGGATATGTACGCGCAGTATGTAGGAGCGGGCTACTGGGTCGACCTTCATTTATCAAAGGTTGAGTATAAAAAGGCGGATCATTTATTGTTTGAGAATCTGATTAAATCCGTTAAATTCGTTCCGAAAACTAACGCTACTTCCGACAAGAATTTGTCTGCTATTCAAGCGGCAGTGGAAAAATGGCTGGCTGTCTGGGACGCGGGGAAATGCAAGGAGACTTTTGCTGCGCTATCGCTATTCTCCCGAACGAAGATCAGTGAAAAAGCTTGGGTCGACTACTGCGGATCCGCCCACACCGGACTTGGGAAACTTAAGTCGCGAAAGTTGATCGCCTCAACTATGGTAGCGTCTCTACCGCCTACACCTGATCGTGCTGGAGCAACTGTGCGTTATCAAAGTGTTTTTGAGAATTCGCCCGTCGTCGAGTTCGTGAGCCTCGTCCTTGAGAAGGATGGAAACTGGACGGTCGCGAACTATCGCACGCAATAAAAAGCCAACCTTTAGTAGATCGATAACCAGAAACAGGATGAACAGGCCCGAAACGCAAATCTACGAATTCGACGAGTTTCGCGTTGATGGTGTCCGGCGCCTGTTGATAAATGGAAATGGCGAGAAACTCCCATTGTCACCGAAGGTGTTCGACCTGCTCGTCTACCTCGTGACGAATAACGGTAGAGTGATAGAGAAAGAGGAGCTAATGTCCGCGATCTGGCCAGATACGATCGTAGAGGAAAGCAATCTCAGTCAGAACATCTCGATATTGAGGCGCGTGCTTGGTGAGAAACGCGGCGAACATCAATTCCTTGCGACCATCCCCGGGAAGGGATATAAATTCGTCTCTGAAGTTCGCGAGACCAACAACATTTCGACGCCGTCGCCCGAAGAGATCACTGATATCGAAACTGAGGCATCTCATCCAATTGTCCCTCAGGCAAGACGTGAGACAGTCCGCCGGTCCTGGGCGTTACCGCTATTGTTAGTTTTGTGCGTTTTGGGTATTGGCGCCATCGGATTTTATCTTTGGCGAGAAACCAAAGGGCCATCATCAGATCTCGCGATCAAGACACTCGCCGTATTGCCTTTCAAATCCCTCGTCGCGGAACAACGAAACGAATCGTTGGAACTTGGAATGGCTGACACCCTGATCGCTAAATTGGGAGGCGAAGAAATTATCGTGCGCCCGCTCAGTTCCGTTCGTAAGTATGCATCGTTAGATCAGGACCCGTTGGTCGCGGGCGGCGAACTCGGCGTTTCAGCAATTTTGGACGGAACGATCCAGACATGGGGCGACAAAGTCAGGATATCGGCCCGCCTTGTGCGCACGTCCGACGGAAAGCAGTTATGGGCCGGACAATTCGACGAAAAGCTCGCCGATATTTTCGTCGTCCAGAATTCCATCTCCGAAAAGGTAGCCGGTGCGTTGCAGATTCCTCTTGCGAGCTCGGGGAGAAAACACTACACGGCTAACGTCGAGGCCTACCAGCTTTATATGCTGGGACGGTTTCACGTTCTCAAACTGGCTCCGCCCGAAGTGCAAAAAGGCATAGCGCATTTCCAACAGGCGATCGAGCTTGACCCAAATTACGCGCTCGCGTACGCCGGCCTTGCGGACGCCTATCGCACAATGGCGTTCGTCGGAGGGATGCCGGAGTTTCGGCAGAAAGCAAAAGAAGCGGCGCAAAAAGCGGTGGAGGTCGACGATACCCTCGCCGAGGGTCATGCGATCCTCGGCTCCATCCTGTTCTGGCATGACTACAATTGGGCAGCCGCTGAAGTTCAGTTCGCACGTGGGCTGGAGTTAAATCCAAACAGTGCCGATACCCGTTTCGCCTACGCGCATCTGCTTTCAAACCTCGGTCGGCACACCGAAGCGCTCGCCGAGGCAAAACGAGCAAGAGAGCTTGACCCCCTTAATCTCAGAATCGTCAGTCTGGAAGCGTTGTTTCTAACTCATGCGGGCCGTTCCGATGAAGCATTGGTCATCTGTGAAAAGGTGCTCGAGATGGAGCCTAATTTTTGGGGAGCCTATAACGGAAAAGCGATGATCTACATCGAAAAAGGAATGTTTGCCGAGGCTTTGGTAGCGGCAAGAAAGGCGAAAGAGCTTTCGCGCGGTAATACGTTGGCTACGGCGCTTGAAGGATATGCATTGGCAAAGTCTGGCGAGCCCGCAGACGCTCGTGCGGTTATCGAAGAGTTGCAGAAAGGCCGTTACCTCCACCCGTATACAACTGCGTTGGTGCACAACGGCCTGGACGATCGGGACGAAGCGCTCGCACTGCTCGAACGTGGTGTTCAGGAGCGAGATCCGCTAATGACGTTTTTGAAAGTCGATTCGAAATGGAACAACCTGCGAGGCGACCCGCGGTTTATTGAGTTGATGAAACGGATGAATTTAGAGTAGGAGCGTGAAGTCGATACGAACCGGGCCTTAATTCGAATTCACGCTCCAGGTTTTCTTTTATTCGAACCGCGTCCCATTTGAAGTTGAACAACCCGTCGCGATGACGATACCGCTCGGATCTAAAACTTCGGTCGAGCCTGTCGACGTGATCTCATTTCCGCTTTCCGAAAGCTGGAACGTGCCCCTCGACCTGATCCACCCCGCGAACGTGCCGTCGGGGTTTAGCCGTTGAATAATAAATGCAGCCGTGTAATTCTCCCAGTTCAATCGCTGCCAGACGCCGTGACCATCGCTGCGAACGATTGGAATGGGCAGCGGCGCGGGGCCGGCCGGTGGTGCGGTTGTTTCACTCATAGTACCGCCGTTTGCGAAAGTCATAAGCCCTCGCCCTGCGGGTCCCACCGGGTTGCCCGTTGCACAATCCCTACGCTGCGGCACTATAAGCCAAACTCCTTCAATACTTCGTTTCGAAAAGTCGTCGGACAAATTTTGCGACGGTTCGCCTTTCAGCTCCTGCCCGGCCGCTATAACGAGCACGCCTCCGATCAGGACCAACAAACCCAACACTGCTGCCATTGATGTCGTAAACAATTTATTCTTCATTTTTTTCCTCGCTCTCTATTTTGATTTCAACCGCCACTTACGTGCGGCTGATGAGGCGATCATCACAGCAGCGAGGCTGAAAAGTCCTATGAATGAGCTTAAGATTTTCTATGAATTTCTAAGAAAAGGTGTGAAGGCGTCCACACCACCGGATCTATTCGATCTTTCTGAAAACTAACCGCCCGTCATTTACGATCATTCGAATGTCTTTCAACGCTTTGAGCGATAAGAGTGGGTTTTTAGCTAACACGATCATGTCCGCTTCGAGACCTTTCCGGATCGCACCGGTTCTTTTATCGATCCCCAAACACTTTGCGGAACCGGAGGTCATGATCTGTAGAATCGTCATCGGCTCGAGCCCGGCTTTCTGCATGAACAAGGCCTCGTCCGCCATCGAAAGATCCCGGGTGGTATATCGAAGATCCGTACCAGCCGCGAGGGGAATACCAAGTTTTAAGGCTTGCCGGATTAGCTTGTCTTTTTGCGAAAGACTGACCCGCCGTCTCTCCTGAAGCACCGGATCATCCTTGTCCTGTGGCCTGGCCGGCGGCTGGCCGCCGCCGGTATAGGTCAAGACAATATAAGTTCCTCTCTTCTTCATCAGCCCAAGCGTCGCATCGGTCATAAACGTGCCGTGTTCGATGCTCCGAGCGCCGGCACTTACCGCGGCGTAAGCCCCCTCGTCGCCGTGCGCGTGGGCCGAAGCAAAAAGACCCGCGCGACGTGCCTCGTCCACGATGGCAGCAACTTCGTCGTCGCTGAAGGTTCGCCTCCGCGGATCGGTCTCGGACGTGCCGGAACGTTCCGTCGCCAGGAATTTGATATGGTCCACTCCGCGCGAAACTAGTGCCCTGACTACTCTTCTTACATTCTCCGCACCTGTGACTCGAATCTTCATATCCGATAACTCCGGAAAATCTTCGAAGAAGGCAGCGAACATATCCGGACGAATCTGGTATCCGGCGGCGAGTAAATCGGGCAGATCTTTTTGGCCACTGCGACGTGCTTCCCGGATCTTTAGGTCCAGGAAATGGTCGCACTGCATCGTGCGCGCGGTGGTGGTACCCAGTAGCAACGCCGTTCTGGCGGCATCAAAAGTTGCGAAGTGAACGTGAGCATCGATATATCCCGGCATGAGCCACTTGCCTTTGAGATCGATCACTTCAGCGTTCAGGGGAGCGGGTTTCGTATGCTTCTCGATACTGGAGATTCGTCCGTCTTCGATCGTGACCGTGACGTTTAGCAACGGTTTGTTCGACACGCCATCGATCACATTTGCGTGTTGAAAGACGATCATCGAGGAAGCCGTTTGGCCCGAAACCCCCGACCCGAAGACGAGGAGGAAGAAGACACATAACGCTAGCATTGTCATGTTCATCGCAAAATTCTCTCCGTTCATCTTCGGGTTGGGGGCGGAACCGTCCTCATTGAATCCGTGTCGCGGATTCCAGTGCACAGCCGTTCGTCGTGGGTTGGCCCGCGGCGTTATAGTTTTGGAAGACGGCGGTCGTTGTCAGTACACCGTCCTCCAGCAGGTGCGACCGTCGAATGAGCTGATAGCCGTTATCGGTTCCGTCGGCGTTTGAACGGAAGAACTTGAATACCGAGTCGTACTCGTTGCCTTTTGTTCTCTGCCATTCCCCGTGCCCGGGGCTTCGGGTTGCCATCGAACGCGGTGTTTCCAGCATTGTGCCACCCATGTTGAAAGTGTTCATTGTCGGGAAAGTACGGATCACCGACCCCGTGGTGCAATCGACAAAGGTCACCGTCGAAAGCCAGGTTCCCACGATCGAGTTGGCCTCACTATCCGACGCACCCTGGCCGGACGTGGCCACTGTTCCGAACGCGATAACACCGATAAGAGCCAGGACTGCTATTCCACTTAATTTGTTTGTCATTTCCTTATCCTCACTTTTTTGAATTCACAGAGGGTATTCGCCGCCGTGTTAGGTGCGATAATATGTATCGGCGGGTCTGAATGTCCTTAGGTTTTTCGTGAATTTCTCTGAAGAAATATGAACTCGACGCCTGAGTCTTACGCATTCGGCGACTTTTGTCTCGACGCACTTAAGCGTCGCTTGACCAAAGGCGACGGAGACTTCGTCCAACTTCCTCCGAAGGCGTTCGACACGCTTCTATATCTGGTCAGAAATCCGGGGAAGGTGGTCGAAAAGGAAGAACTGATGAGTGTCATCTGGGCGGATACGATTGTTGAAGAGAACAATCTAAACCAAAGCATCTCCGCCATTCGCCGCGCCTTGGGCGAGCGTCCCGACGACCATCGTTTTGTAGTTACTATTCCCGGACGAGGCTATAAATTTGTCGCAGCGATCCGTGAAGTTCCTGATGGCGGGGCCCACTCGCTAAAGGATCGACCGCTGCCTTCGAAAGCAGAGTCGACTCCCGGAGTTGAGTCCCGGCCTGGCTCTCGCGCGTGGATTGCCGGCCTCGCCCTGTTGGCGGTCGTTGCCGCCGTATTGGGCGCGTTTTATGTGCGTCAGGGTAACACTGATCCTTCAGACGCTACGCCGATCAAGACGCTCACCATCCTGCCGTTCAAACCTTTGGTAGCCGAGAACAGGAACGAGGCGCTTGAACTCGGCATGGCCGATACTCTCATCGCGAAACTTTCCCGTCTTGACCAGATAGCGGTACGCCCGCTGGAGTCCGTCCGTCGCTTAGCCTCACTCGAGAAAGATTCCATAACGGTCGCACGAGAGCTTCAAACCGAAGCGGTTCTCGATGGCAGCATTCAAACAGCGGGCGACCGGATCAGGATCTCCGCCAGACTCTTTCGTGTTGCGGATGGGAAACAGTTGTGGGCCGGTCAATTCGACGAAAACCTGACGGACATCTTTGCTGTCCAGGATTCTATCTCCGAGAAAGTTGCAGCTGCCCTTCACGCGACGTTGCAGGGTCGGCAGAAAAGGAATGAAACACAAAACCTCGAGGCGTACCAGCTTTACGTCGCGGGTCGTTATCACGCTTCCAAACTGACAAGAGACGAAATTGAAATAGCGATCGAATCGTACAACAAAGCTATCGCCCTCGATCCAAATTACGCGCTTGCTCACGTGGGACTCTCGCGTGCTTACCGCAGCTTCTCCTTAACTAGCGATCTCTCTTCAATGGACACAATGCCGAAGGCCAAGGCGGCGGCACTTCGCGCTATCGAGCTGGATAACAGCGAGCCTGAAGCTCACACCGCCCTCGGCTTGATCGCATTTCTTTACGACTGGGACTGGAAACTTGCAGAGCGACATTATCTGCGTGCTCTTGAGCTCGACCCGAATAATTCCAACTCTCACGCCGGGTACGCGCACCTGCTCTCGAACACTGGTCGTCATGATCAGGCTCTTGCGGAAATGAGACGCGCCCGCGAGCTCGATCCGCTCTCAATTAGCCGTCTCGTGATAGAAGGGCAGATTTTTCATTACGCGGCTAAATATGACGAAGCGCTGGAGCAGATGAAACGGACGATCGAAGTAGATTCTGATTTTTGGTTAGCTCAACTAGTAGTCTCGAGGATTTACGAACAGAAGGGAATGCATGACGACGCGACTGAAGCCGCCGAGAAAGCGTGGCAGCTTTCGAAAGTAAATACCGAATCGTTGGCATGCCAGGCGTATTCCCTCGCACGGGGCGGTAGAACGGGTGAAGCGCGAGCAATTCTCGCGCAGCTTACCGATTTGTCGTTGTCCCGATACGTGCCACCCTACAGCTTCGCGCTCGTACATAAAGGACTCGGCGAAAATGAAAAGGCTCTCGATTATCTCGAGAAAGGCATCGCTGAAAAAGACGTCCGGATGGTATTCCTCAAAGTCGACCCGAAATGGAATGATCTCCGCTCCGAGCCGCGATTTATGGAACTGATGCGGGTGATGAATTTCCTTTGAGCGGCAACAACATCTACCTAGCCTGCCCGTACAACTTCTTAAACTCATCTCTTCCGAACGCCAGATCCAGCCACATGTTTGTCAGCTTCTCCTGGATGCTGTTTGCTCGGAGGCGTTCGTTTAGATTCTTGAAATCGACGAAGTCGAGATGCTGGTCCTGGTTGAAGCATGAGAAGACAAAAAACTCTTCGCCGGTGTGCGGGTTGACGTGTCGCTGCAGACACTGTGCGCAGACTTCCTTCATCATGCATTGCATCGGCGAGTTGATCGAGCCGATCGCGACGTGGTCCGGTTTCAGGAACGGCTGCAGCGTCGTGTGCCGCGCTTCGCGGACGCCGTTCATCATCCGGTCTGATCCAATCGCGATGATCCGATCTACATCCTGCAAATTAACTTTGGTATCGCCCAACTTTCCTTCTGCATAAGCGACCATCGCCTGGACGATATTACCGCGGTGATGCACATCCTGCGGCCGGGCCGGTTCGATCTCGTCGCCGAAATCTGTCGCCCAGATAACCTGATCGGTCGCGTTCTCGATCTCTTCGCGTTTGAAAAGATCGTCGCCGTTTTTATATCCGGCGAAATAGAGAACGTGGTTTTTCTTTGCGCGAAGCTCACGTGCGATGGAGAAGAGAACTGCGTTGCCGAGGCCTCCGCCGGCAAGAAGGACCGTTTCGTTTTCCGGGATCTCGGTCGGCGTTCCGGTCGGTCCCATGACAAGAACTTCCTCGCCCACACGCAGCAGCGAGCAGAGTCGCGACGACGTTCCCATCTCGAGAACGATCATCGACAGCAGGCCCTTTTCTTCGTCGACCCAGGCACCCGTGAGAGCCAGGCCCTCCATCACGAGCCGCGTTCCATCGATGACCGGTGCTGACGTTTCGAAATTCTGTAAGCGATAAAATTGTCCGGGCTCGAACTTGCGGGCCTGCAGCGGAGCTCGTACGACGACATCGACGATCGTGGGCGTCAGCCGATCGACCCTAACGACATACGCGCGAAGCTGCTCGTCGAGGGTTGAGACGAGATTGTCGAAGTGTGAATCCGAAGAAGTAGGCACCACCCCGCCAGGCAAAGCCTGGCACCCCTCCTTAGACAAGGAGGGGAGAGACGCCTGATTCCCCTCCTTGTCTAAGGAGGGGTGGCTGAGCGTTAGCGAGGCCGGGGTGGTGCCTCGCTTAACGTTTACAATCTCATCGGCAAATAGTGCGACGACATGTTGATAACCGTGCTTCGCCGAAGCCATCGCCTTGACGACATTGCCGGCATATTGCGGATGATTGTCGCCGTAGTAAGAAATAAACTTGCCGTCGTTCTCGTATGAAGTGAAAAAGCCGGTCTCCCCTTTTTGCGCTTCAACGACGTGAAAATTTCCATCGCCGTCGCGCACAAGCTTGTGCGGGAGAAAGAACTGCCGCCATTCATCGAGCTTAAACGTACCCGGCTTTTCCTTCTCGTAGATCACATTCGGCGACGTGCCGGCGGCGACGCACACGGTGCGTGCAGGGAACTCGACCGTCTCGCCGGTCTTATCGAAATTGCCAGTGTCGGCGTCGTAGTTCAGACGCTCGAAGACAAGCGCCTTGACGGCGTTGAATTCGTCAGGCACTGCCGCTGCCGGGTTCATACACTCGACGAAGTTGATACCTTCCTCGAGCGCCTTTTGCACTTCTTCGTGATTCAGTCGATATGCCGGCGAATCCTGCAGACGTTTACGATAGATCAGCGAGACGCCGCCCCACGACTGCACTAGCGGGACAAAGTCTGGCGCCTCGTTCGCCGCCGCGGCCCGGGCTCGTTCGGCGCGAACGGCACGGCCGTGTTCGAGAAACTCGCGAAGGACCATTAGCTCTTCCGGATCGAACTGTTTCATCGCCGGCGTTTCACCAAATTCTTCGACGACCTGCTCAAACTTGTGCAGCATCTTCTCGACCTGCACGGGATAGTAAGCGAACAGCTCTGTGGCAGTGTCGATACCGGTCAAGCCGCCACCAATAACGACGGCCGGCAGACGCACCTGAAGATTCGAGAGCGTGTCTTTTTTGAACGCACCCGTCAGCTGCAGCGCCATCAGGAAATCGGACGCCTGGCGGATGCCGCGGATGAGATTGTTCTTCATCGGCACGATCGTCGGACGGCCGGCACCGGTCGCGATCGCGATGTGATCGAAACCAAAGTTCCACGCGTCCTCAATCGTGAGCGTTCCGCCGAACCTGATACCGCCGTACGCGCGAAAGCGGTTCCGCCGCATCAGGATGAGCTGCATCATCGTCAGAAAATTCTTGTCCCAGCGGACGGTGATACCGTATTCCGAAACACCGCCGAAGCCCGACAAGATCCGCTCGTCGAGTTGTTCGGTAATTTCAGCCAAATCGCGGATCGGCTTCGGACATAGTTTCCCGAGATCACCTGTCCATTCCACGGGGAGCGGTTCGATCTTCAAACCATCGACCCCGACGACGCCGAAGCCTTCGTTCAGCAGATATTGGGCGAGCGTATAGCCCGCCGGGCCAAGCCCGACGACCAGAATATTCTTGCCGTTGTAGGGAAGCGCGTACGGACGCTCGGCGTTTAGCGGATTCCAACGGGTCAGCAAGCTGTAGATCTCGAAACCGTATGGCAAACTCAGGACGTCCGTCAACGTCGCCGTTTCCGCAAGCGGAATGTTGAC
Source organism: Pyrinomonadaceae bacterium (assembly GCA_046714595.1). GTDB lineage: Bacteria > Acidobacteriota > Blastocatellia > Pyrinomonadales > Pyrinomonadaceae > OLB17. Next base: position 22,203 of record JBKKAS010000295.1, read on the forward strand.
CGGCTCCTGCTTCTGGAAAATGCAGCCCTTCATGCAGTCGTTGCAGATGCGGTGGCCCGTTCCGGCGCACATCGGGTTATCTATCGTCACGAGCGCCAGCGACCCTATCGGATCGCCCTGCTTTTTGAGCAGATGCATCTCCGAGATCTTTTCGTCGAGCGGGCAGCCTTCGGTCTTGATGCCGAGCGGATTTCGTTTTACCGAGCCGTCTTTTTCGTGAAGCCCGGTCGAGCACGAATCCTTATCGCGCTCGTGGCAGATGAGACAGTAGTCGATCTCGTAAAGCGCGTCGCGCATCGTGCCGCGGTCGTCGGTGAGTTTAAATCCGTCGCGGCGACGTAGCTCGTCGTCCGATCCACGCATGAGATTGGGAAGCTTACTCTCCGGTCGGATGAGATGGACCAGATTCTGGTAGTCGAGTGCGTGCGGGGTCTTGAATGCTTTCCAGCGTTTTTCTTTCTTGTAAAACTCGGCCGCAGACCATGCTTCGAGCAGTCGAAGTGCCGCCCGTACCTGAAGAAGCGCACCCGACGCATCGAGTTCGAGCACGAACCGCGAATACAGGTTGCCGAACGCCTTGTCCTTCAGTTTGTCGAATGCGGTGTTGAGCTTCTTTACAGTTTCGCTATCACGGGATGACAGCTCGCCGTCTTTCGCCAGAACTTCTTCGGCGTCGAGCAAGCGGCTCGCTATCTCGGCAATACCAAGCTCGTCGTCCCAGACAAGCGTTTCGTCAAACGCATTGTTTCTGAGCTCTGTCACGGCCTGCGTTAGCTCGTTGTGATCCAGTGCCGAGAGCTGCTCAGGCGAAAAGGACTTGACGGCCTGGCGCTGGACGAAAAACTTGTATTTCCAGATCGGATTTTGTCTAAGGATCTCGCTCTCGAGTTCGGTTCGTTCGGCGGTAATGCCAAACATTCGCGCTATGAAATCCGATAGAAACGGAGCCGCGTCCGTCAGGATCTTCGAGGCCACCCGTTTCTCGAAACCCACGCCGCGTCCGTCTATATACTTCCGAAGCGCATCATGAAGCACCGGTTCCTTATCGGCGACCTCTTGATAGAACGATCGGGCGAGCTCGGCAAGCCTGCCGGCGTCCAGCAGATCCGAATATCGGAAGCCGGGAATACCGAGATCAAAGTCGTTATCATGCCCTTTTTCGAAGGATCGATTCATACCAAACAATAAGGTCCAATAAGCAACTAAAACTGCAATCAAGCAGTATAACATTCGGGTCGGAGGCCAAACAAAAGGGCGATATAGCTCGGGCGCCGCGATATTGACGGCAACGTCATGCCCGAGGCCGACCTCTAAAATTCGTGAAAATGGGTTTGAATGTGTTATAAACCTAAGGTTACGTCCACAGTCTTCGGGTAGTTAGCCCGATTAGAAGTATTTAGAGGTATGGAACAAGATCAAAGGCTAACCCCCTTGCCGAAATCGCTCGATCTGCGAGCAACGAAAAGCGAGTACCCGTCAACATATCCTGGATTCTACGATGACGAGGTAACTGAGGGGCGCCGTTCACTCCAGCAATATTTCAATGTCGTTAAGAAAAGGCTCCCGATCATTCTCGCGTTGACAGTCCTGGCAACGGCCGCCGCCGCGTTTTATATGTATCGAATGCCGTCGCAATATCAGGCGACGACGGAGATGGTCATCGAGCCCCGCAAGCCGAAGATCCAGTCCAAGGATTCGATCAACATCAATTTCGGGAACGACGCCAATTACTACAACACCCAGCTTGAACTTTTGCAGAACGCCGACCTGATGAAAGACGTCGTGATCCGTCTTGGGCTGTACAAGGACGCGGATCTTTTTGGAAATGAAGACCGGGGAATTCTTTCCGGCCTGCGTTCTATATTCTCAAGCGGAAAGGGCGAGAGTATTTCGGATAATTCGCTGCCGATCGTAACGGATATTCCGGCCGGCTCGGATGCGTCACAGACCATTCAGCTTTCCAGCGAAGAAAAGAATCGGGCCGAGGCATACGCGGGCACCCTTGCCGGTAGACTCACCGTCGTGCAGAAAGAGCGCACCAATCTTGTCAACGTCAGCGTCACCACACCGAAGCCCGAGCTTTCGGCAAGAGTCGCGGACAAGGTCGCCGAGGTTTTTATCCAAAAAGATGCCGAACGCGAGACCGAGGGCGCACGACGCGCGTATGAGGATCTAAGCAAGTCGATCGAGGATCTCGGCCGGACGATCACCGAGCAAGAAGCCGATCTCATTAGTTACATGCGTTCGAGCGGTCTTCCATTGCAGGAAAAAGGACAGGACCTTTCTGCTTCGAGGCTTCAGTCGATGAGCGAGACATGGCTAAAGGCCATGGAAGGACGCCGTCAATTGGAAGCTCGATATAATGCCGCGGTTCAGGCAGGTGGTCGTGGCGAGGGGATGAACATTCCCGACCTCTACGAAAACAAGATCTTCCAGGACACGATGCGTTTGAACACGGAGCGAAAAGCGAAATTGCAGGACCAAATTCGTGATATTGAAAAACAGATAAACGAAGCCGAGGTCCAAAAGAAGGTGGATAGTGTTAAATATACTGATGAAAACGATAAGATCAAAACGCTGGTTGCAAGAATTGAGACTCTTAAATCAACCAAGGAAAGAACCGAACGGGAAGTCAGCGTAATAATCGACCGCGACCAGAAAAAGATCGAGAAGGATGCGGTTGGCGGAGCTCTTGTAGCACTGCGTTCACAACTCTCGGCAGCTCAGAAGCAAGAAGCACAGGCTTTGGGATCGTACGAACAGGAAGCCGCGCTGGCAAATGTACAGGGCCAGGCACAAACCGAACTTACAACGAAAAAGCGTGCGATCGAGACCAACCGCAATCTCCTTGACACATATACGCAACGGCAAAAGGAACAGGAGCTCGCGATCGCGAGTGGCCGTCCCGAAAACATAAAAATAGCGGCGAATGCCGTCACGCCCAGCGGTCCTATCGGCCCGCAGCGAACGCGAAATATTCTCGTGGCGTTCCTTGTGTCGCTTGCGGTTGGCATAGGCCTCGCGTTCCTACTCGATTACCTTGACGATTCGATCAAGACTTCAGACGACATCGGCCGCCACCTCGGTCTGCCGACGCTTGCGCTGATACCGCATCACTTCGGCTCCGAGAAGCGCCGACTCAAACTCGCAGCAGCAAACGGCAACGGAAACGGAAGCGGAGGTCTGGCTACGTCGACTGGTCTGATCACACTCGAGGAACGTCGATCACCGATGGCTGAGGCCTATCGTCACCTCAGGACATCGCTGCTGTTTTCTTCGGCCGGCAAACCGCCGCAGACGATTCTCGTCACATCATCGCAACCCTCGGAAGGTAAGACGACGACCGCCATTAATACCGCAGTCACACTCGCGCAGGCTGATGCCGATGTCGTGATCGTCGATTGCGATCTTCGTCGGCCACGGCTTCACAATTATTTCGATCTGGAAAATTCGCAGGGCTTGACGAATTATCTTTCGGGCGAGAGAAACACCGAAAATCTGATCAAGACCTGTCGCGATCTGCCGCGGTTGAAAGTTATTACCAGCGGACCGATCCCACCGAACCCGGCCGAGCTTCTAAGCTCGAACGAAATGAAGAATCTTCTTCAGTTTCTGCGTGGACGCTATAAACACGTGATCATCGACTCGCCGCCGGCGATCTCATTTACGGACGCTGCAATTTTGTCGACGCTCGTTGACGGGGTCGTCATCGTCGCAATGGCGGGTAAGAGTTCGATTCACCTGATGCGGCGATTCAAGCATCGTCTCGGCAACATTGGGGCTCGCATCTATGGCGTAGTGCTGAACGGTATCAAGGCGGGATCGATGGAATACGATTATTACGGCACGGGTTATTACGAGTATTACGCTAAGAGCGATGCCGACACATCTACTCCGGTGATGGAGGATGTCGGCTCGATCCACACGACGAAACCGGGAGCGGAGTAGGCAGTAAGCAGTAAGCAGTAAGCAGTAAGCAGTAAGCAGTAAGCAGTAAGCTCTAAGAAGAACGCAGGAGTCGCTAACGCAGTCC
>JBKKAS010000296.1:0-8187 GCA_046714595.1 Pyrinomonadaceae bacterium
GCCAACTGCGCAGATCGACTCAATTGCGGTTATGCCCTTCGTCAATGAAAGCGGCAATGCGGATGTCGAATATCTGTCGGATGGAATGACCGAGACCCTGATCAGTAGCTTGTCGCAGTTGCCGAATCTTAACGTCAAAGCGCGGACGAGTGTGTTTCGCTACAAAGGCAAAGAAACAAACGCAAACACGATCGGCAGAGAATTAAACGTCCAGGCGATTTTGAACGGAAGGGTCGTTCAGCGAGGGCAGGATTTGATCTTGTATGTCGAGTTGGTAGACGCAGCGACGGAAAACAGTTTGTGGAAACAAACCTACAACAAGACGATGACGAATCTCGTTGCGCTGCAAAACGAGATCGCCCGCGACGTGGCCGACAAACTGAAGGTAAAACTATCCGGCGCGGATGAGCAGAGGCTTACGAAAAACTACACGCAGAATGCCGAAGCCTACCAACTTTACCTCCGGGGGCGTTATCACACACAAAAGTCTATGCGTGCGGAAACCCAGATGGGAATTGCGTATTTTCAACAGGCAATTGCGGCCGATCCGGCGTACGCTCTCGCCTATGTCGGACTCTCCGACGCATACCGTATTCTTTCTCTCGGAGGCGAATTACCGTCTTCCGAGGTTTTTCCAAAAGCCAGGGCCGCGGCCCAGAAAGCGATCGAGATTGATGACAATCTGGCCGAAGCTCATACCGCACTCGGCTCTACTTTTTTCTTCTTTGACTGGGATTGGGAAGGTGCGGAGAAAGAATTTAAACGTTCCCTGGAGCTCGATCCCAAAAGCGGGGACGCCCATCAGGCTTACGCGTTTTTCCTTTCATGTATGGGACGGCACGAGGAGGCGGTCCTTGAAATAAAACGGTCGAGAGAACTTGATCCGCTCAATCTGAGATCCAACGCTCTTGAAGGGCAGTACCTGATCCACGCCGGTCGAGTCGATGATGGGCTAGATCGACTACAGAAAACTTTCGAGCTCGACCCCAGTTTTTGGCTCGCTCACCTATTCGCTTCCAGCGCGTTTATCGAGCAAGGACGTTTTGTCGAAGCCGTAGCTGAGGCACGTAAAGCGGAAGAACTTACCGATGCCAGCACCCATCCCTCCGCGTTCCTCGGTTACGCTTTGGCGAAGTCGGGTAAGCAAGCAGAAGCGCGGATCGTGCTTGAAAAATTATTGGAGTTATCCCACGAGCGTTATATTTCGCCTTATAGCGTCGCCCTAATTTACAACGGGCTGGAAGACAAAGAACAAACGTTTGCCTGGTTGGAGCGCGGTTACAGAGAGCGCGCCACGCTAATGGCGTTCCTTAAAGTAGAACCAAAATGGAATAATCTGCGCGGCGACCCGAGGTTTCAGGTTCTGATGCAACGGATGGCCTTTTTGCCATAGGGAAGGTGCGGTTCGTAAATTATGAAACGATGTCCTGAGTGCAGGCGGGATTTTCACGATGACACGCTGAGTTTCTGTCTGGAAGATGGAACCGCTCTTGTTTATGGTGTCATTGCGGATGAGCCGCGTACCGCTAAGCAGCACTCGACCGCTATTCCGGCCGAGGCTCCGACCCGCGCTCAGGTAAATACTGCGAACGAGACCGCGATCCTGCCCGGCATCGCACCGCCACCAACCGCTCAGACTGCGTCACGCAAGAATTTATTCGTCGCAGGAGCCATCGGCATCATCCTGGTGACGGCGCTCGCCGTCGTCGGATATCTGATGTACGGCTCCGGCTCTAGTAAGCAAATCGAGTCCATTGCCGTGATGCCGTTCGTCAATGAAAGCGGCAACGCCGATGTCGAATATCTTTCGGACGGGATGACCGAAACTCTCATAAGCAGGTTGTCCCAACTTCCCAATTTGAGTGTAAGGGCGCGGTCTTCCGTCTTTCGTTATAAGGGGAAGGAAACAGATGCCAAGACAATCGCCAGGGAGTTAAACGTGGAAGCGATTTTGACCGGCAAGGTCGTGCAGCGAGCCGCGGATCTGTCGCTCTATGTCGAGTTGGTAGATGCCGCGACAGACAAAGTCATCTGGAGCGAAACATATAATCGCCAGTTGCTTAATCTCGTTAGCCTTCAAACGGAGATCGCAAAGGACGTCTCACAGAAACTAAAAATTAAACTATCGGGCGCTGACGAACGGCTGCTGGCGTCTAGATACACGGAAAACCCTGAAGCGTATCAGCTTTATTTGCGAGGACGCTTCTTCTTGAACAAGCGCACCCCAAACGATGTCGAAGCCTCAATTCCGTTTTTTCAGCAGGCGATAGCGGCTGATCCTTCATTCTCCCTGCCTCTATCCGGACTCGCCGACTCCTACTTGACTCTTGGTTTGCTTGAAGGCGGCCCTCCGCCGCATGAAACGATGCCGAAAGCCCGTGAGGCAGCTCGTAAGGCGTTGACGATCGATGACCGGTCGGGCGAAGCTCATGCCACTCTCGGAATTATCCTGAATCTATATGACTACGATTTTGTGGGTTCGGAGCGCGAACTCAAACGAGCCATCGAGCTGGAGCCGAATTACGCGACGGCCCATCTAAGGTACAGTCTGCTGCTTGCCATACTCGGCAGACGCGAAGAATCCCTTGTTGCGATTCGTCGGGCGCTGGAAATTGAACCGCTCTCCGTATTCGTGAATAGAGCATATGGTGACAGGCTGGTCGACGCTCGTAAGTACGACGAAGCTATTGTACAGCTGAAAAAGACGCTCGAGCTCGATAACAATTATGCGTTGGCACACTCGAGCCTCGCCTGGGTTTACCAGGTGCAAGGCAAACATGCTGAAAGCGTTGAAGAATTCGCGAAAATGTACGACGTCACAGGACGTAAACAATATGCTGAACTGGTACGCCAAAGTTATATTAGTGGCGGCTGGAAGGGATACCTCGAGGCAATGACCGAACGCCAGCCTGATTTGCGGGCGTACACCAAGGCATCGCATTACGCCGCGCTCGGTAAGATTGATAGGGCATTTACGGAATTGAATAGGGCGTACGACAATCGTGAGTCGAATATTTCCCGTCTCAAAGTAGATCCGCGACTCGACCCGCTCCGCGACGACCCGCGGTTTCTGGAGTTGATTAAAAAAGTGGGCCTCCCCGAGTAAAGACTAAAAGGATATCTCCATTTTTTTATGAAACGCTGTCCCAAATGCAGGCGAGATTACACCGACGGGACGCTGAACTTTTGTCTCGACGATGGAGCCACGCTCGTCGATGGGCCAGCGTCAGTTGACGAATCCGCGACGGCGATCCTGTCAGTGCCACCTGCGGTAGCGGGTGGGTTTCTTGCGGGAGAATCACCAGCCCAGCCACAGATTTTGACCACTGACCGAACTGCTATTTTCAATCGCGGAGCGAAGAAAGAACTATCGGACAAATCAGACGGTAGATGGAAGCTGCTGATGGGTCTAGGAGCCTTAGTCGTATTGCTTACCGCCGGGTTTCTTGCTTACCGATATATCACGCCAACTGCGCAGATCGACTCAATTGCGGTTATGCCCTTCGTCAATGAAAGCGGCAATGCGGATGTCGAATATCTGTCGGATGGAATGACCGAGACCTTGATCAGCAGTTTGTCGCAAGTGCCAAATCTTAATGTCAAAGCGCGGTCGAGCGTGTTTCGCTACAAAGGCAAAGAAACAAACGCTAACACCATCGGCAGAGAATTAAACGTCCAGGCGATTTTGACGGGACGTGTGGTTCAACGTGGCCAAGACCTGATCCTAAACGTCGAACTAATCGATGTACAAACCGAAAATATTCTATGGACTGAAAACTATAGTCGCCAGCTTGCGAATCTCGTTTCACTGCAGAGCGAAATCGCTCGCGATGTGTCACAGAAACTGAAAACGAAACTGTCCGGCGCCGATATGCAAAAGATGACAAAGAGCTACACGGCAAACCCGGACGCTCTGCAGCTATATTTAAGAGGCCGTTTCTATTGGAATAAAAGGACAAGAAAAGATGTCGAGAAATCCATCGAGTATTTTCAACAGGCAATTGCAATCGATCAGAATTATGCGTTGGCATACACCGGTCTCGCTGATGCCTTTGCGCTTCCCGAAGGCGGATTGTCGCGTGAACGCGTGCCGAAAGCGCGCGATGCCGCGCTGAAAGCGTTAGCGCTAGACAGTGATCTGCCCGAAGCCCACGCCGCGCTGGGGCATATTTTGACAAGATACGATCTGGATTTCGCTGGTGCTGAGCGCGAGCTGCGACGGGCAATCGAGCTCAACCCTAATTACGTGTACGCGCACCATCGATATAGTGAACTGCTTTCTTTTTTGGAAAGACACGACGAATCGTCCGCCGAAATAAAAAGGGCTTTGGAACTTGAGCCGTTCTGTCTCGTGTGCAATTCGGCATACGCCCAAAGCATGATCTTCGCCCGTAAGTACGACGCTGCGATAGCACAGGCCCACAAAACCCTCGAGCTCGATGCGACCTTTATTCAGGCTCATCGCAGTTTGGCCTGGGCTTATTGGATGACCGGCAACTATGCCGCAAGCGTTGAGGAACGCGCCAAGGCACAGGAAATCAACGGGAACAACGAGGCCGCGGCCCGTATGCGTGAGAGCTTTGCAAAGGGCGGCTGGGAAGGTTTTCTCCGCTCCCATACCGGAGATCAGCGGCTCAGCGATCTGTCTTACAATTTGGCGTGTTTCTTCGCGGCTCTCGGCGAAAAAGACAGGGCGTTCGCCGAGCTGAATAAATCTTTTGAAAACCGCGATTACTTTATTTCCGCAATCAAAGTCGATCCTCGCCTCGACCCTTTGCGCGATGACCCGCGATTTCAGGAATTGCTGAAAAAAGTCGGTTTTCCGGAATAACGTTCTAACAACTAGTTATCTTTATGAAACGATGCCCCGAATGCAGGCGGGATTATTACGACGAGATGCTAAATTTCTGTCTCGATGACGGCACGTCACTGGTTGACGGTCCAGCTACCGGTGACGTTGCGACGAAATTCCTGCCGGGCGAGCGGGATGCGGGAGGATCGCGAACGGAGATGTTCGATGTGGCGTCAATCTCGAAGGAGATTCGCATGGGACATTCAAATTCGATTGCAGTGCTCCCATTCGCAAATATGAGCGCGGATGCAGAGAACGATTATTTCTGCGACGGCCTGGCGGAAGAATTATTGAACGCTCTGGCAAAGATAAACGATTTGAAAGTCGCCGCCCGCACTTCAGCGTTTTCTTTCAAAGACAAGAACGTAAATGTCAGCGAAATCGGGCGCACGTTGGGTGTAAACACAATTTTGGAAGGAAGCGTCAGAAAATCCGGCAGTCATTTGCGAATTACAGTTCAATTAGTAAATGCATCGGACGGCTATCATCTTTGGTCCGAGCGTTACGATCGCGAGATGCGAGACATTTTCGACGTGCAAGACGAAATTACTTTGGCGGTTGTCGACACGCTGAAGGTGAAATTACTCGGCAAAGAAAAAGCTGCGGTCCTTAGCCGTTACACCGAGAACACCGAAGCTTATCAACTTTATCTCAAAGGCCGCTACTATTTGAACAAATGGACGGCCGAGGGGTTGATGAAGGGAATCGAATACTTTAACCAAGCCATCGAACTGGAACCTCATTTTGCTCCGGCTTACTCGGGGCTGGCGGATTGCTATGGTTCCCTAAGTGGTGAGGGGTTATTGCTGTCTCCAAAGGAAGCTTTTCCGCAGGCAAGATCTGCCGCCATTATGGCGCTGGAAATCGACGACACCCTGTCCGAAGCTCACTGTTCTCTTGCGCTCATAAATCTGAATTTCGACTGGGACTGGGCTGGAGCTGAAGCCGGATTAAAGCGCGCGATCGAACTAAACCCGAAATATGTGGCCGCTTACCACTGGTATTCACATTATTTGATAGTTATGGGACGGACGGAAGAATCGCTCGCAATCAGCTATCGCGCGGTCGAGCTCGATCCGCTCGACCTCCAAATCAACTCGCATATGGGTTGGCACTACTGTCACGCACGCCAGTACGATTTCGCCATTGAACAATGCCGAAGGACAATTGAGATGGAACCGAATTTCCATGAGGCTCACTGGTTTTTAGGCTGGGCATATGAGCAGAAGTCTATGTATGAGGAGGCCATCACGGAATTTCAAAAAGCTGTCGCATGTTCCGGCGACAGCGCGCGGATGCGGAGCGAACTCGGGCACGCTTATGGACTGGCTGGAAAGAGAGACGAGGCAGAGAAAATATTGAACGAGTTGAAGGAATTATCAAAGCAGCAGTATGTGTCGCCTTACAACATGGCGTTGGTGTATACCGGCCTGGGCGAAAAGGACGCGGCATTTGAGTGGCTGGGCAAGGCTTGTGACGACCGATCCGGGTTGCTGATTTACCTCAAAACGCAGCATTCATTCGACGGGCTCCGCGCCGATCCCCGCTTTGAAGACTGCGTGCGACGCATAGGTCTGCCGGAATAATTCGGTTACAAATTGTTCGATATAAAACGATGGTTGACACCGAAACAATCCAACACGAGGACGGCCGCGTTGAACTGCATGAAAGCGCGCTTCGCGACATCCAGCGTTCGCCGCTTTATAACGAAGACCTCGCGCCCGTACCTGTCGCTAAACGCAACTGGACGACGTACAACTATGCGGCGCTCTGGATCTCGATGGCACATTGCATCCCGACGTACATGCTTGCTTCGAGTCTGATCTCGACGGGAATGAACTGGTGGCAGGCGCTAATCACGATCCTGCTCGGGAACATGATCGTGCTCGCACCGATCCTGCTCAATTCGCATCCGGGAACGAAATACGGGATCCCGTTCCCGGTCTTCGCACGAGCGGCGTACGGAACGGTCGGATCGAATCTGCCGGCCTTGATGCGTGCACTGGTTGCGTGCGGCTGGTTCGGGATCCAGGCGTGGATCGGCGGACAGGCAATACATATTTTCTTCGCCTCCATCATCCCGGGCTGGAATGAGCTGCTTGGCGGAGCGGTCGGTGGGCATACCCCGACTGAGTGGTTGTCGTTCATGATCTTTTGGGCGATGAATATTTTCATTATCTACCGCGGAATGGATCTTCTAAGGCACGTCGAGAACTGGGCTGCGCCGTTCGTATTGATCATGACGGCCGTCCTGCTGGGATGGATGCTTTATCAGGCCGGCGGTGTCGGATTCCTTCTAAACGAGCCCGGTAAGTTTCAAACCTTTGGCGAGTTTTTCCCGATCTTCATTCCGTCGCTGACGGCGATGATCGGCTTCTGGGCGACGCTCAGCCTGAACATGCCGGACTTCACGCGATTTGGTAAAAGCCAGCGCGAACAGGTCATCGGACAAACGGTGGCTTTACCGACAACGATGGTCGTGTTTGCGGCGATGGGAATTGTGATCACGGCGGCGGCGGTCATCGTCTTCCCGAATGCAAAACCGGACGAGCTTTGGGATCCCGTAAAACTCGTCGGCCAATTCTCGCAGCCGCTGGTCGTGGCGGTCTCGATGTTCACGATCGTTGTCGCGACTCTGTCGGTAAACATCGCGGCGAATGTCGTCTCGCCGGCGAACGATTTCGCGAATGCTTTTCCGAAGTGGATCTCGTTCCGCACCGGCGGATTGATCACCGGAATTATCGGAATCCTGATGCAGCCGTGGAAGCTGCTTGCCGATCCGAGCGGTTATATTTTTTCGTGGCTGTTGGGATATTCGGGCGGGCTTGGTTCGATCGCGGGTGTCCTGATCGCGGACTACTGGCTCGTTCGCAAAACGGAATTGAAACTGGGTGATCTCTACAGAACTCGAGGAGCGTATTCCGGATGGAATTGGCGGGCCGTCGCGGCCACGCTTCTGGGTTGCTTTTTTGCGTGGATTGGCCTGATAATTCCTACACTTCGACCCCTGTACGATTACGCGTGGTTTGTCGGTTTCGGCGTCGCGTTCGTCGTGCATTACGCACTTATGAAGATTTCACCGCCGAGACGCGGAGGCGCTGAGGAAGAAGTTTGATCGCGGCCCTTACCAACTTGGTTTCTTGATTCTCTGCGTCTCGGCGTCTCTGCGGTTAAATAGCTTATGTCAAGAATCATTAAAGCCGGCCTCATCCAGGCCCACAATCAGAAAGCTGCGGACGCACCGATCGCAGAGATCAAGAAGGCCAACATTGATCATCAGATGAAGTTTGTTGAAGACGCAGCGAAGCAGGGCGTGCAGATGCTTTGCTTCCAGG
>JBKKAS010000297.1:0-10778 GCA_046714595.1 Pyrinomonadaceae bacterium
ACAGTTGGCCGGACAATGTAAGCCTCGACAAAGCGCGTCGGCTAATGTGGCCGATCAAACAGAAATACGGACGTAAGATCTCGTGGGCGGATCTGATGATCCTCGCCGGGAACGTCGCCCTTGAAACTATGGGTTTCAAGACATTCGGTTTTGGCGGCGGGCGCGAGGACGTCTGGGAACCGGATCAGGATGTTTACTGGGGAGCGGAAACGACGTGGCTGGCCGGCGACATCCGATATGCCCATGGTTCGGAAGGCGTCGATAAAGCGGGCGGTGTGCTCGTATCCGACGACGACGCGGACGGCGACATCCACACTCGCACGCTTGAGAATCCGCTGGGTGCGGTGCAGATGGGCCTGATCTATGTAAACCCGGAAGGTCCGGACGGCAATCCCGATCCGGTCGCGGCGGCCCACGACATCCGCGAGACGTTTGGCCGGATGGCCATGAACGACGAGGAAACCGTTGCACTGATCGCGGGCGGTCATAGCTTCGGCAAAACGCACGGTGCCGCCGATTCGTCGCACGTGGATGTTGAGCCGGAAGCGGCCGGCCTCGCGGCGCAGGGCTTCGGTTGGAATAATAGCTTTGGCACGGGTAAGGGCGGCGATACGATCACAAGCGGTCTCGAAGTAACCTGGACCAGCACGCCGACCAAATTCAGCAACAACTTCTTCGAGAATCTGTTCGGGTTCGAATGGGAACTTTCGAAGAGCCCGGCCGGCGCCCAACAGTGGGTTGCAAAAGGCGCTGACGCGAACATACCGGATGCGCACGATCCCTCAAAGAAGCGCGTGCCGACCATGTTGACCACAGACTTATCGCTACGCTTAGATCCGGCGTACGAAAAGATCTCGCGGCGCTTTCTAGAAAATCCGGATGAGTTCGCAGACGCATTTGCCCGTGCGTGGTTCAAGCTCACGCACCGCGACATGGGGCCGCGGGCTCGGTATCTCGGACCGGACGTCCCGGACGAGGTGCTGATCTGGCAGGATCCGATCCCGGATGTCGATCACGATCTGATCAACGACAAAGACATCGCTGCACTGAAGGCGAAGATACTTGCCTCCGGACGTTCCGTGAGCGAACTCGTATCGACGGCTTGGGCGTCGGCCTCGACGTTCCGTGGCGGCGATAAACGCGGAGGCGCGAATGGCGCTCGAATTCGGCTTGAGCCGCAGAGAAATTGGGAGGTTAACAACGCATTCCAACTGGCGACGGTTCTGACAACGCTTGAAGGCATCCAAAAGGAGTTCAATGACGGAGCGTCGCGCGGCAAAATGATCTCACTCGCCGATATGATCGTTCTCGGCGGTTGCGCCGCCGTCGAAAAGGCAGCTCAGGATGCGGGACATAACGTCACGGTTCCGTTTACTCCCGGACGCGCCGATGCATCGCAAGAGCAAACCGAGGTGGAATCTTTTAGATACCTCGAACCGCAAGCGGACGGCTTCCGCAACTATAAGAAGAGTCATCACACGGCGTCTGCCGAGCTAATGCTGGTTGACAAGGCCCAGATGTTGACGCTGACCGCTCCTGAGATGGCAGTTCTTGTTGGCGGTATGCGTGTGTTGGGTACGAACTTTGACGGGTCCGCGCACGGCGTCTTTACGGACAAACCCGGCACGCTCACAAATGACTTCTTCACCAACCTTCTGGACCCAGGCACGACATGGAAGGCGACCGATGATTCCGAACAGGTTTTCGCAGGCAGTGACCGCGTGACCGGCGAAGCCAAGTGGACCGCCACCCGCGTGGATCTCATCTTCGGCTCGAACTCGGAGCTCCGGGCGTTGGCCGAAGTTTACGGATCTGGTGATTCTCGGGATAAGTTCGTCGGGGACTTTATCTGGTCGTGGACCAAGGTGATGAACCTCGACCGCTTCGATCAGGCCTGATCTTATTGCGATCCGCCAAGCCGAAAAACCGTAGTAGAAAGATCATGAATAGACACACAACCGCTTTCCGTTTACTTATCGCTTCCCTATTTCTAAGTTCGTGTTTTGCAGCCGGGACGCTGGCGCAGACGGCCTCGCCGACGCCGGCACCTGCCAACCCGGATGGCGGCAATCCGTTCGCTCCTGAAGCAGCGCCGGCGCTGCCCGCCGGTATGACGGGTTCAAATGCGAGCGACCCGCGCTCCAAACTAACGCCCGGAATGTACGACGCGGGCGAGACAGCGATGGGCATCAAGCACCTCATGCTGGTAAAAAAGCCGGACGCGTTTCAATTAGGCACTGACGATGTTGATAGTCCGAGAGTGCAGAAGACGCTTGGTATGCTCGGCATGGGCGACGTCTTGAAAATGCCAAAGCCTTTCCAACTCGTCATCGCTCAACTCGCTTTCGGCAACTCGGACATTGCGTTTCAGGGCAACCACCTGTTCCAGGGAAACTTTTACGGCGTCAGCATCTATGACATTTCCGATCCGGCGAAAGCCAGATTGTTGACCTCGCTGGTTTGTCCGGGTGGTCAAGGCGACCCCTCCGTTTACAAGAACCTGCTTTTTATGTCGGTAGAAATGGCGAACGGTCGAGTGGATTGCGGTACCGAAGGATTTCCGCCTCAGGCGGCACCGGGACTACCCGCAGCGTCGAAGGACCGCTTCCGCGGAGTAAGGATCTTCGACATCAGCGATATCAGGAATCCGAAGCAAGTAGCAGCGGTGCAAACCTGCCGCGGCTCGCACACGCATACGTTGGTAACCGATCCGAATGATAAGGACAACGTCTACATCTACGTTTCCGGAACTTCTTTTGTCCGTCAGAACGAGGAGCTGGCCGGATGCTCCGGCGGACCGCCGGACTCGGATCCGAATACGGCACTGTTTCGCATTGAAGTTATCAAGGTGCCGTTGGCGGCGCCACAAAACGCAAAGGTAGTTTCGAGCCCGCGAATTTTTATGGATCCACGCACCGGTGTGATCAACGCTCTGACTAGCGGCGGCTCGCACGACCAGCCAAAGCCTGCGGACACCGACCAGTGCCACGACATTACAGTTTACTCGGCGATCGGTCTCGCTGCCGGCGCATGCTCGGGAAATGGAATTCTGCTCGACATCAAAGATCCGGTCAATCCAAAACGCCTGGACGCGGTGAATGATCCTAACTACGCCTATTGGCACTCAGCCGCGTTTTCGAATGACGGTAAGAAAGTCGTATTCACAGACGAGTGGGGCGGCGGACTTGGTGCGCGGTGCCGGGCGACCGACCCGAACAAATGGGGCGCCGATGCGATCTTCCGCCTAACCGATAACAAGCTGAGCTTCGCGAGCTATTACAAGTTACCGGCTGCGCAGGGGGACAGCGAGAACTGTGTCGCGCACAACGGCTCGCTGATTCCGATTCCCGGTCGTGACATAAAAGTTCAAGCCTGGTATCAGGGCGGCATCTCCGTGATGGATTTCACCGATCCCGACAATGTGGTCGAGATCGCTTATTTCGATCGGGGACCGATCGATCCGAAGATGCTCGTGCTCGGCGGGCACTGGTCAGCTTACTGGTACAACGGTCACATCTACGGGTCCGAGATCGCCCGTGGACTCGACATCTTTGAGCTTACGCCGACGCAGCACCTCACGCAAAACGAGATCGACGCCGCGAAATCAGTTCGTGTAATCCAATTCAATGTGCAGAACCAGGAGAGAATTGAGTGGCCCCGAAAGTTAGTTGTTGCGAAGGCGTACGTCGATCAGCTTGAGCGATCTAAAGCTTTGTCTTCTGCTGAAATCGCGGCGCTGCGGGACGGAATTCAAAAAGCAGAGAGTTCACGAAGTGGCCTCGGAAAACTCAAGAGCCGTGCGCCTTCATTGGAGAAGAGCGCCGGAGCGGCGAAGAGTGCGACAGATTCATCGCGAATGCGAGCGCTGGCCGAGATCCTGAGGCAACCTGCGGTCTGAGCTGACCGCTTGATCACCTTCCGAGCGTTCCTACAGTTGTCCTTCCTAGTAAAGGGTCCAATCGACAAAGGGTTGGACCTTCATTTCTTTTTGTTACGAAACGGTCCGAAGATCTCGCCTGATGTTGCTAACGGTCAGGCGCAATAATCGCGCCCGCTTTGAAAATTCGTTTCGATTGCCTGATAAGCAAACCGTTTCTTGACACATTAGAATTGCCGCTAATAAACTTATCGACGTTCAGCTTCTTAAAATATTTCGACAAAGTGAGGGAGAGAATGACATTTTCTCGACGTGATTTTATTAAAACCGCGGGCATTACCCTGGGCGCGGTAACGCTGCCGAGTTGGGTCTACGACGCGCAGGCCGCAACGGCAAGCTTTATAGACGTCAATAAGAACAGTCTTGCCGATGCGGCTCTCGCGACCGCGAAGCGCCTTGGTGCTTCGTACGCAGATATTCGGATTAATCGCTATCGACTGGAAGCCGTGTCAACGCGCGAGCGCCAGGTGCTCAATGTGGCGAGCGGGCAGAATTTTGGGTTTGGAGTTCGCGTCCTCGTAAAAGGAACCTGGGGATTTTCGGCCAGCCCGCTGGTCACGGCCGACGAGGTCCAGCGTGTGACCGCGGAAGCTGTCGCGATCGCGAAAGCGAATTCGGCATTCCAACGAAAGAGGATCGAAATGGTCCCGACGCCGAAGGTCGTGACGTCGTGGAAAAGTTCGTTTGAGAAAGATCCGTTCGATGTACCCGTTGAAGAAAAAACAGATTTCCTGCTGAAGCTGAACGAGGCGGCGCTCGCGGTAAAAGGTGTGAGCTTCGTCAACTCGTCGATGGCTTGGGTGAACGAACAGAAATATCTCGCGACATCTGATGGGTCGCGGATCGATCAATACCTCATCCGCGGGAACCCGAGCTTTACCGTTACTGCGATCGACCGTTCGACGAATGACTTTCAATCCGTGAACACGCTTCGCGAAGGACAGGCGATCGGATACGAGTACATGTCGAAACACGACTGGAACGCTGAGGCCAAGGAAGCGGCAGAACATGCCGTGATGAAACTCAAAGCCAAGTCCGTTGTTCCCGGAAAATACGATCTCGTCCTTCACCCGTCGCATCTCTTCCTCACCATCCACGAATCCGTTGGTCATCCTACCGAGCTTGATCGCGCGCTCCTTTGGGAAGCGAATTATGCCGGGACGAGTTTCCTGACGCCGGAGAAAACAGGAAAGCTGCAATTCGGCTCCAAGATCGTGAACTTTGTCGCCGACCGAACGCAGACGCTCGGTCTCGCGAGCGTCGGCTACGACGACGAAGCTGTCCCGGGTCAGCGGTGGCACCTCGTTAAGGACGGTGTGTTTGTCGATTGGCAGACGACCCGCGATCTCGCTCCGCTGATCGGCAAGAAAGCGTCAAACGGATGTTTGCATGCCGATAGTTGGGGGAGCGTCCCGTTTCCGAGAATGCCGAATGTCTCGCTCGAACCTGCAAAGGAAAATGTCACGCAGAATGATCTCATTGCCGACGTCGACAGAGGCATCCTCATCAAGGGACGCGGAAGTTATTCCATCGACCAACAGCGATACAACTTTCAATTTGGCGGACAAACGTTCTGGGAGATCAAAGACGGGACGGTCGTCGGCATGCTTCGCGACGTCGCTTACCAATCGCGAACGACGGACTTCTGGGGCGCGTGTGACGGACTGGGCGGTCGCGCGACTTACGAGATCCCGGGGTCATTCAATGACGGTAAGGGCGAACCCGGCCAATCCAACGCTGTTTCACACGGATGCCCGGTTGCCAGATTTAGACAGATCAATGTGCTGAACACCGCATCAACCCCGACCGCGGGACAAATGGAGGACGAACAGTAATGATGCTTAACGAATCGGACGCGAGGGCGTTGACCGACAAAATTCTCTCCTTTGTAACCGCGAGCGACGCTTCAGTCGGTGTTGGCAGCGAGAAGCTGTCGCATCTTCGATTTGCCGGAAACAACTTCTTGACGAGCGGGACCCGGCTCAGTCGGAACGCGAACGTGACGGTCTGGATCGACGGCAAGCGAGGCTCGGCTTCGACAAATGACACAGACGATGCAAGCTTGAAGGCGATGGTCGAACAAGCCGAGAAGATCGCACGGAATGCACCGGTCGACCGCGAGTATATGCCGACGCTCGGAAGACAAACTTACAAACCCACGGGCGGTTACGTGGAAGCCACGGCGAATCTATCGCTCGCCGCTCGCGCAAAAAGCCTCGGCGATATTTTGACCGAGATGGAAAGGAACAAGGTGATCGGCGCCGGTTTTCATGCGGCTCGCGCGCAGGCGGCCGGCTCGGCGACCAAGAATGGAAATTTCGAATACGAACGATCGACGAACGTCAGCCTGTCGGTTACCGCTCGCACACCGGACGGAACGAGTTCGGGTTACTTTCTTCGAAGTCATTACGACATCGGAAAACTCGATACGCGCCGTATCGCCCGCGAATCGATTCGAAAAGCTCTCGAGGGCGGTAACGCACGAACGATCGATCCCGGTATTTACACGGTCATACTCGAACCTCAGGCCGTAGCCGATCTTCTGGGAAACTTGAGCTTTGCATTCAACGCGCGGAATGCCGACGAAGGCCGCAGTGTTTATTCCGCACCCGGCGGAAAGACGCGCCTCGGCGAGAAGATATTCGACAAAAGGATCTCGATCTACAGCGATCCGTGGAACTCCGAGCTGCCGGGCTCACAGTCGGCACAAGGCGGAATTCCGGCGGAAAAGATCTTCCTTGTCAGGAATGGCGTGCTTGAGAATTTAGTCTACAACCGTTTTTGGGCGAAGCAGAAAGGTAAAGAGCCGACTGCCGGACCCGTCAATACGATCTTTGAAGCGAGTGGCCCCGTAGCGACGATCGACGACATGATCAAGTCAACGACAAAAGGAATTCTGGTCAGCCGATTCTGGTATATCCGCTCAACCGACGCCAGGACGGCTAGCTCGACCGGCCTCACACGAGACGGTGTCTGGTTCATCGAAAACGGAAAGATCGCTTATCCGGTGAAGAATTTTCGTTTCAATCAATCGATCACGCAGATGTTGGCTCCGGGAAATGTGGAGATGATCGGCACGCCGGAACGCGTCGGCAGCTCTGAAGGCGGCGGTGCGGGTGCATCGCTGCTTCCCGCTCTGAAGCTGAAGGCGTTCAACTTCACGTCGCAATCGGAAGCGGTCTAGAGGACAGGGCGCGACGACAGGAGAATCAGCCCGTTCTCTTTTCTAGAATGAATAACGCAGGACGAACTGCATGCTGCGGGGACTGCCTTGAATGGCAGCGAAACTTCCAAAGTTTGTCGGCACTTGCGCCGCCGTTTGCGGGTTAAGTCTGAGGGTGTAGCCGGTAACGGTTCCCATTTTCTGAGTGTTGGTGACGTTGAAAACTTCCCAGCGAAATTGGAATTTGTGATCTTCCCAAGGCAAATCGAAGGTCTTGCCTAAGCCCATATCAAGCGTCCAATACCCCGGCAAGCGGAAAACATTGCGTTCACCCGATTCGCCCGGATAGGCGTTTCGAAAACTGCGGTATGCGTCCAAGGTGTTGCAGCCGAACAAACTTCCGCCGCGCGTCGGGCAGGTTTGAACGTCGGCGGTGCGCGTGGCGTAGCTTAGAATCGACCAATTGGTCGTCCATCGGTTTTGTTCTCGCGGCGCGGAGATCGGCAAGCCGGAGTTGTAGCGAAAAATTCCCGTCAGTTGCCAACCGCTAACGATTAGATTGGCGAATTTATTGTTATTTCCGAAAAGCGGTTCGCCGCGTCCGATTGGCAATTTAAGAACCCAGTTGGCGTTGATGATGTGGCGCATATCAAAATCGGACGCGGCATACATATCTTCCTGCCGAAATGAATTGATTATTGGCGTGCCGCCAAAAGTCAGCCCGGCGGTTTGAAGTCCCGAACCGTCATCCTCAGAACGCGAAAAAGTGTAGTTAAAATCCGTCGTCAGGCGTGTTCCCAATCTTTGGCGAACGGTAAAGCTCAAGCCTTGATAATCCGATTTTCCGATCGAACTCCACGCGCTGTAAACGCCGTACTGCGGTTGATAGAAAATATGCTGCCCGGGAAAACGGCTCGACAAGAGCGACAATCTGAGTTGCACGGTTGTCCAATCGGTCGGGGCGCATCTACCCGCTCCCGTAAAGACCATCGCATAGACGGCTTGCGTTTGATTGTAAGTTGTCGGACAAGTTAAATCGAGCGACGCATTTATGAGAGAAATCAAATTTGCAGGAAAAAGATTTGCGAAATAAGGAATTTGCCCGACTTGCGAAATGGGCGTGCCTTGCTGCCGCAAAATTTCCAACTGCGTCGCCGCCGTGTTCCAGTCCGTTCCCGACTGCGAATCAGCAAAATTGGCAATTTGCGCAACATCGCGCGGCACCAGAAGATTTTGCGCTTTGCGGCCGAGATATGAAACCGAAACGATTAAACCGGCGGGCAAAGTTCTCTCATACGTCAAGCTCCAACTGTAATTTATTGGCGCGACCAGATCTTCGTCTAAACCTATTTCGATCGGCGCAGCCAGGATCAGATTCGGGGCCTGGCGCGGAAAAGTCAGATTGCCGGTCGGAAGAACAATATTCGGCAGATTTCGGATCGTTTGATCAAACCCAGTGAACAGCGGTCCGGGGTTGGTCGAAAGATCGTAAGTGTTCGCGGGAATCCGTTGACTCGACGAAAAGCCCAAGAGATTATTCTGGTCAAAATTGACCGCTAACTGCTGTCCGAAATAATCGTTCGTGACTGCGAACCCACCGCGAATGACAGATTCATTATTTCTCCCGAACATCCAACTTAACGGGCCTTTTTCGAAACCCGGCGACCACGCGAGAGCGATGCGCGGCTGAAAATTATTTTTGTCCCATTTGTAGAGCGAGCTTCTGCCGTTCGCCGGGCCGGAAAGGTCTAGAACGATCGGCTCGTTGTAAGGCGTGCCGTTTGCGGCGCCTATCGCACGGCGTTTAAAGATTTCGCTCAAACTCAAAGTCGGTTTGACTTCGTAACCGTTTGCCTCATAAACCGGACGGCTTAGACCGTAACGCAATCCGGCAGTGAGCGTCAGATTCGGACGGAGCTTCCAAATATCCTGGACGTAAAAATCGTATTCTTCGGTTCGAAATTCGCGCTCGCTCGGAGTTCCGATCGGTTCTAGTGAGCCATCGCGCAAAAACGTAAAATTCGCGTCGTAAGTCGCAAAACGCCCGACCACCGCTGCCAGCGACCGTACCACGCCTTCCTGATTCGCAACGGCGACTTGATAACCGAACGTGCTCTCTAAATATGTATTAATCGGATCAATGACCGAATCTATCGGATACGCCGAAGGCTCGGTTGACGCGAAATCAAAAGCAGCGGCAAAATTGTGTTGGCGGTTGCGAATCAGGCGAATATTCGTTCCGAATTGAAAAGTGTGGTTTCGCCAAATCACGGAAACGTCGTCGGTGATGTTTTGAACCGGCGTGATACGCGAAAGATTCCGCTGGAAAATACGCGAGCGAAAAACTGCGGCGAAAACAATCCCATTGTCGGTCGAATCGCCCTGATTGGTAAAAGCGTCGCGGGTCAAACCGTAGCGGAAATTGTTGGAGACATTTGCAGAAATCGTCCAATTATGACCGACGACGAAACCGAAAGGATGTTTCCAAACGGAAGGCTGGGGTGTGTCGGGAAACTGCGGGGCTGAGGTTGCCGTGTCGTCGATATAATTAGCGCGGAAAAACAACTGCTGTTTGGAGTCAAGATTAAAATCGAGCCGCAAAACGTGCGAATTGTTTTTGATTTTATTTTCAGAATTAAAGCGAAATCCGGCGGTGTTCAAACCGTCACCGATCTCAAAACTGTTAGCCGGATAACGCGAAGCGGCGGAGGCAAAAACCGCCACGGCGTTTTGGTTACAGCCGTTTGTTAACGGAAAAACTGTTGTGACCTGCTGACAATTAAGCGAAACAGTCTGTCCTAGCGTATTGCGAAAACGAATAATGCCTTGCCCCAAAGTCGGCAGCGGCACAGTGCGGAGAACCGTGCTGCCACGAACGGTGCGTTCGCCTTCGTAGCTATAAAAAACGAACACGCGGTTTTTCCAAATCGGTCCACCGATTGCACCGCCGAAAATATTCCGGTCAAGTTTCGGACGCTCGACACCGGCGCGATTATTAAAAAAATCGTTCGCCGTCCACGCCGTCCTGCGTCCGGTTAAAAACAACGCACCGCGCAGATTGTTTGTGCCGCTTTTGGTAATGAGCGAAATTTGCGCTCCGGATGACCTCCCTTGCGGCGCATTGGCTGCGGTTGTCGTGACGCGGAACTCTTCTATCGCCTCTGCGTTCAAGCGCAAAACCGGGCTGAAAATATTGTTTGTCTGCGCTTCATTGACATCAACTCCGTCCAGCGTGATGTTCGCCTGATCGCTTCGGCCGCCTGCAACGTAACCGAAGCGCGTGACGCCGGGTTGAAGCGTCAACAGATTGATAACATCTCTCGCTTCGGTCGGAAGCTGCGTAACCTGGTTCGAATTAAACGGGTTTCCGATCGTTGCGTCTTGCGTATTCAGCAATGCCTCGCTCGTGTCGCTTTGCACATTGACAGTTTCGCTGATGTCGCCGACTTCCAAAACGGCGGAAATTTCCGTCGGTGTGTCTACGCGAGCCCGGAGCTCAGTTCGGACAAGTTTCTTAAAGCCGTTCATTTCAACTGCCAAACGATAAATTGCGGGCGGAATGGCCGGAAAAGAAAATGTCCCATCATCGTTCGTTACAGCAGTGTGAGAAAAACCTTTTTCGAGGTTGGTGACGACTACGCGCGCACCGGCAACGACATTTCCTTGTGAGTCGAAAAC
>JBKKAS010000298.1:0-2535 GCA_046714595.1 Pyrinomonadaceae bacterium
GTTTTCACGCGGGATGAGATGGAATTCATCGCCGGTCTCTGCAAAGAGTTCGACGCGCTCTGTTTTACTGACGAGATATACGAGCACATCATCTACTCAGCGGAAAGTGGAAAACGGAGAGTGGAAAGTACGGAAGTCAGCGCCTCACCGACAACTGACCACCGAACACCGACCACTTCTCATATATGCATGGCGACACTCGACGGGATGCGCGAGCGAACGGTCGTCGTGAATTCCCTTTCGAAAACGTATTCGGTAACCGGCTGGCGCGTTGGGTATTGCATCGCACCGGCGGACATCACGTCCGCGATCCGGAAGGTCCACGATTTTTTGACGGTCGGGGCGGCAAATCCACTCCAGCATGCGGGAGCGTACGCGCTCAGTCTGCCGGCGAGTTACTACGAC
Source organism: Pyrinomonadaceae bacterium (assembly GCA_046714595.1). GTDB lineage: Bacteria > Acidobacteriota > Blastocatellia > Pyrinomonadales > Pyrinomonadaceae > OLB17. The sequence continues at coordinate 406 of JBKKAS010000298.1, forward strand.
GATCTTCAGCGCGAGTACCAACGCAAGCGCGACTTCATCGTTCCCGTTTTGCGCGACGCGGGGTTCAAGTGCGACTCGCCTGACGGAGCGTATTACGTGATGGCGGACATCTCCGACTTCGGTTTTCCGAACGATGTGGAATTCACAAAGCACCTCATCCGTGAGATCGGCGTCGCGGTCGTTCCGGGCTCGTCGTTTTACGAGAACCGGTCAATGGGTTCGCAGATGGTCAGGTTCTGTTTCTGTAAATTGGACGAGACACTGGAGGCCGCGGCGGAGAATCTGCAGAAGCTCAGCCGTGGTTAGTTCCCAAAGCGACGCTCGTCGAGCACGATCAGTTTCGCCGGCAAATATCCGCTATTCAAGTTAGACGCCAATTCCTCGGCGGACGCCTTCGTAAACGATCCGCTGATCTGTCCGGTGTCGACGATCTGACTTCTGATGTACGCCGCGCTCACAATTGAACCATCAAGCACGACGGCCATATAGTTCCCGATGTTCCGGTTCGTCCACTCGCCGAATTTTTCCGCGCCGTCTTTGTTTAGGGTGAAGGAAATGACGTAGTCGGGGGTTCCGCGAGTCACAGCCTGCGCAGTTCTGATATCTTCGCCTGTTATTACCGGCTTTGCTTCCACGATCACGAATTGCGAGGGCTTGCTGCTTTCGCCACGTTCATTAAAGGGCAGGACTTCCTGCCCTGCTCGAGCTGCCGCCCCAGCGGCCTCCGCCGTCGGATAAGTCGTCACCGGTGCCGGAAACGAGTGCGATACTGCCTTCTTTAATTCCAATTCGTGAGTCGTGAACAAAGAGCGTTTTACTATTTCGAGGTCCTGATCGCCGTACACCTTTACGCGGATCTGGTCCGGGGATTCGGGAACGCGTGCAGCTTCTCCGTCGATACCCGCCGCGTCGAGCCTGCTCCCCATTACTCTCACCGCGAGTTCCGCGACCTCGTCCAGGTTCGGTTTTTCGGTCTCAACTCGCACGATGAATTCGGTGCCGCCGGCGCCAAAGATGCGGGAGATCTTTGCACAGCCAGTTGCGAACCCTACTACGACGATCGCAATCGCAAGTCCAAGAAATTTTTTCTGCATTCGATTCCTCCTGAACGAGTTGATTTTGGACGCATTTGGCCGGGCAAGCAACCTTTTTCCCGGCTCGACGCAACCTAAATATTGCTTAGAGCGTAGGAACTTCGTAAGGTATTCTTTATCCAAGATCATTATTTTGTTTGGAGGTTTTATGATTCCCAAATCATTGGCTTTTCTTTTGATCGGCTTTGTCGTGGTTATCGCCGGCGAAGCACAGACGCCTGTGCCGGGCGCGAGGGGTGAATCCCGCTCGTTTTCGATGTTCTTCGACGGCGATGGCGGGTATCTCGGCGTGCAAACCGAAGAAGTGACGAAAGACAATTTCGGCAAGTACGGCATGCGCGAGGTACGTGGCGTAGCCGTTGAAAAAGTGATGGAAGGCTCGCCGGCGGAAAAGGCCGGACTTCAAAACGGCGACGTGATCGTGCGGTTTAATAACGAGGAAGTCACGAGCGTGCGCAAATTGACGCGTCTGCTGGGCGAGGTCGCGCCCGACCATCAGGCCAGGCTGACGGTCGTCCGGAGCGGAAGTGAGCGGGAGGTCGACGCGACGCTCGGAAAACGCCCGGCACCGCAGTTTGGAGAGGGCTCATTCGGGATGCCCCTTCCTCGAGCCGAACGCGTTCCGTTTCCACCTTCAGCAGAAATGCCGACGCTCCCGCCGATGCAATCGATTCCTCCAATGCCCGGAGCACCCGGTGAACCATTCGTTTTCCGTATGGGCGGGCCGGGTCGAAGGATCGGAATCGGGGTTACGACATTGACGAAGCAATTGAGCGAGCATTTCGGCGTTGCCGGAGGCGTTATGATCAACGAGGTTCGTCAGGATTCGCCTGCCGCAAAGGCAGGATTGAAGGCAGGTGACATTATCGTTGAGTTGAACGGTAAAGAATTAAAGAGTGAGGGCGAACTGATTTGGGCGATCAGCGAGAAAGAGGAAGGTGATGTCAGTTTGACGATCGTCCGCGACCGGAATCGTCAGACTATCCGTGTGACCCCCGAGGTTAGAGCCGACGGGCCCCAATCTTATTACATCTTT
>JBKKAS010000299.1:0-2170 GCA_046714595.1 Pyrinomonadaceae bacterium
GCACCGGCCGGGTGATTGCCCGCTCGTGAAATTTCCTTCGGAGCGAGAAATCCGTACTCGCTGAACAGGCCCGCGACCGGACTCCATAGTCCGAAACGGAATCCCGCGTGGCCTATCAGGATGAACGCAGTGACCTCCGATTCTTTTCCCGGCCGCTGGACAAGCTCGCCTTCCTTTACGGCTGTCAAAAAGTATCGGGCTGCGGTCCTAACCGGCGTTTCGATCAATACGTTTATTCCCGAAGCGACTCGATCGCCGAGCAAGGTGAGCACTCTTTCGCGCGCCGACAACACATGTGCGCGAGGCACTTCCGTCATCGCGACTAGTCCATTCGGCAGACGCCGAATGGCACACGCCGTGTCGTCGAGCGAAGTCTCGAAAAGTGGATGGTTGTCCGTTCCTAACACCACCTGCTGCTCGGCCGTGATCAGCCATTCAACAAGCGCTCGATCGTCAAGCGCGAGGCGATCGCCGTCGAGTGCGAGTATCCGAGTCCTTTCCGAAAACTCGGGTAACGTCGTGAGAAAAAAGGTGTCGTTTGTAAGTTGAAGATTACCGGCCTGACCGCCGCGGCGAAGGTTGATCGCCTGGGTGAGATTAAAATCGGACGTAAAACGTTCGACCTCAACCTCCCAGTTCGACCCGTCTCGCGATGCTGGCCACGCCGCGACTACGCTTCCATTCGGGCTCCACGATACAGCGAGCTGATCGCGCGAATGGTCCGAGTCTCTCCCGTCAGCGGTCTTGGTAATCGAGTTTGCCCCGAACTTGTTTCTCATAACGTGAAATATCTACTTCTTCAGTTCTTGTCGTCGCCTGCTGCTCGAACTCGTGTCTGCGGCCGAATGCCTCCGAGACTTTCACCGAAACCGGACCCTGCCGCTATCCCACCTTTCGGTGCATGTCCGCGGCCGACCAGATCCAGCAGCTCTTTCGAGTTCGACGAGATCGTCAACGCCGTCTCGAGCGTGATGTCGCGTTTGCGATATAGCGCCGCCAGTGACTGATTGAGCGTCTGCATTCCAAATTTATCGTTCCCGGTCTGCATCATGGAGTAGATCTGGTGGATCTTGTCCTCGCGGATCAGGTTCCTTACAGCGGAGTTCGGTATCAGGATCTCCATCGCCATCACGCGGCCGGTCCCGGTGCTGTTCGGAAGAAGCGCCTGACACATGATCCCTTCGAGAACGTTCGAAAGCTGCGTCCTTATCTGCGGCTGCTGATTCGCCGGAAAGACGTCAATGATGCGCGTGATGGTCGACGCCGCCGTATTCGTATGGAGCGTGGCAAGTGTGAGATGTCCCGTCTCCGCGACGCGTAGCGCCATCTCGATAGTTTCCAGGTCGCGCATCTCACCGACCAGAACGATGTCCGGATCCTGGCGCAATCCGGATCGCAATGCTTCGGCGAACGAGTCTGTGTCGGAGCCCAATTCCCGTTGGCTGACCACGCAATTCTTGTGCGTATGCAGAAACTCGATCGGATCTTCGATCGTCAGGATGTGCTCATGCCGGCTCACGTTGATCTTGTCGATCATTGTCGCGAGCGTCGTCGATTTGCCGGATCCTGTCGGACCCGTCACGAGCACCAGACCACGCGGTTTGCGGCAAAGATCGGCCACGACGGGCGGCAAGCGAAGATCCTCGAACGTTCTTATCAGATACGGGATCGCACGATATACGGACCCGATGGTTTCCTTTTGATTGAAAATATTTACGCGGAAGCGTGACAAACCTTCGAGCCCGATCGAGAAATCAAGCTCTCTCCTTTCTTCAAACTGCTGCTCCTGCACCTCTGAAAGGAAGGAACAAGCGAGCTGCCGTGCTTCGTCCGGACCGAGTGCGGCATACCCTTCGAGAGGATGCAATTTACCGTTCACGCGAACCTGCGGCGGCGAATCCACTCTTAAGTGCAGATCCGAGCCCCCCAATTCGATCGTCTTTGTCAGGAGTTCTGTAAGTGTTTGCCGGGCGTCACTGTTCGTACTCATGCGATATACAACCTCGCTAAAAAATGGTGCCGTTCACTAACCATGAGTAAGCGATTTTTTCGTCACTAAATTGCCGGGGATCAAAATCACCAACGATCCACGGCTTTTCTGGAAGATTCTTACTAAATGGGTGTTATAAGGTTCTGCTATTTGTACGCTAGACCTAATCCGGCTGTCAAC
>JBKKAS010000300.1:0-2027 GCA_046714595.1 Pyrinomonadaceae bacterium
ATGCCAGATTGATGACGACCACCGAGTCGCAGGTCGAGATGAAATCGCGCAGATTCGCCCGAAGCTTCTCGATGATCTCGCGATGAGAAACTTTCGGGAGCTTGTTCTCGCCATCGATATTCGACAGGAATTTCGGATCCTCGATTGCCGGCCAAGGTTTGATCGTGCGAAGAGAATCTTCCGCTGCGACGAACTGCTTATGAGTTAAGACGTCATGTTCCTCGGCAGCTTTCGCGAGATGTTCACTGAACAGATCCCAGCCGGCAAAGACAATATCTGTGTAATCCGCCAAACCCTCTACGGACATGCCCGCCAGCGGCAGACCTTCGGTGCCGACCGCACCTTGCTTCAATAGTTCGATTCCCGCGGCCATTGTCGTGCCGACTGCCCCGCCAAGTCCAACAACCGCAATTCCAAGTTTTCGCTGTGCCATAAGAGAAGCGTCAGTTTATAACATCGATACAGAACTTGCCGCCGCGTCAGCGGCGATCGCGTTTAGCCGTGGCCTTCAGGCCACGGTCCAGTCGAAAAGGAATACCGTCGCGTTCGCGACGGCCGAATTTCCACGACCCTACCGATTCAGTTGCCGCTGACGAGGCAATATTAGGTACGCACGTGTCCGTGGGCTGAAGCCCACGGCTAAATTCAGTCGACCGCTACGCGGTCGGATCCCGAAAGAGCCGACGCACCCTTTCTCGAATCCTGATAGAGTCTCGACAACTCCCGCTTCAGCAGTTTTCCCGTCGGCCCCTTTGGAATGTCGTCGACGAAGTGCACGGTCTTCGGGCATTTGTAATCGGCGAGATGCTCGCGGCAGAACGAGGTCAACTCTTCCTCGCTCACCTTCTCGCCCTTGTTTAGCACGATGAACGCGGCGACTTCTTCACCGTAGAGCTCGTCCGGCACGCCGATCACCGCCGCGTGCGCAACCGCCGGATGTGTGTACAAAATGTCATCGATCTCGCGCGGATAGATGTTCTCGCCCGCGCGAATGATCATGTCGGATTTCCGATCGGCGATGTAAAAAAAGCCGTCCGCGTCGCGATAGCCGATATCGCCGGTGTGAAACCAGCCGCTTCGAAACGCGTGAGCCGTCGCTTCCGCGTTCTTGAAATAGCCTTTGAGAATATTCGGCCCGCGTAGAACGATCTCACCGAGCTCGCCATCCGGTACTTCGTTATCCTCTTCGTCAAAAACTTTCATCTCGTTGCCGATCGGTTTACCGCATGAACCGGGACGGCGTTTCTCATCCGGCGGATTGAATGTCGAGCGGCACGTCGATTCCGACAATCCGTAGCCTTCGATCACCAGTACGCCGAAGGTCGCTTCGAATTGTTTCAACACTTCCGTCGGGACGGGCGCCGAGCCGCACATCGCGAATCGAAGCGATTCGTATTGCGGATTGCGGATTGCGGATTGCGGATTTGCTGACTTGGGACTGGGGACTTGGGACTCGGGGCTGTTAAGAAGCATCGACAACATTGTCTCAACGGAACCAAATCACGTGATCTTATATTTTTCAATGATGTCCCAGAATCTCGATGCCGAAAATTTCGGTGAGACGACCGTCGAACCGCCGGCGTAGAGGGCCGTCATCGTCGTGACCGACACGGCGTTCATATGAAACAGAGGCATGACCGTCAGCAGGCAATCGCGTTCGGTAAAGTTCATCCACTCGGCGATCTGCCGCGCGTTCGCGATCAGGTTGCCGTGCGTCAGCAGACAGCCTTTCGGCTTGCCGGTGGTGCCGGAGGTGTAGATGATTATTGCTTCGTCGTCGGGCGAGAGATCGACGGGATCGAGATCATCGCTAAAATCCTTCGTTACTTCGTCGACGTCGTCGAAGACAATTTGCTGGCACAGGCCAGTACCACCTGCCTCTTTGCGACTCGGCACCACCCCGTCGTCGCTAACGCTCGGCCACGCCTCCTTAGACAAGGAGGGGAGTTCGCGCGCCGGCTCCCCTCCTTGTCTAAGGAGGGGTGGCAGCCGCGTCGGCTGACGGGGTGGTGCCGGCGCCTTTAAAC
>JBKKAS010000301.1:0-2828 GCA_046714595.1 Pyrinomonadaceae bacterium
GACTCGTGCCTTGAAACGCTCCTTGACGAAACAGCGTGTGCATGAATGCTTCGACGCTAAGCCGGATCTTCGCCCACAGCGCCTCCTCACTGGCTTCGAAGACTACCCACTCCAGCCCACGATGCAAACTCTCTTCGATGAAAAGAGCCGTGCGGCGCACAGGAACGTACTTCCACTCGGATCCGTGCGCGTCGCTGCCTTGCAGAGTGCGTGAGCCCCATACGACCGTGCCGTGAACTGGAAATGTTCGGATGCAGTTGATCGCATTCCGATTCAGCGTACCATTCTCGGCGTCCGTCATCTCTTTGCCCGGAGCCACGCCGGCCGAGCCGTTAAGCCTGGCGTAGATGCCGGCCGGCGGCTTCCACACTCCCCGGGTGAGATCTGTGCGTGCAAAGATCCCGGCGACGAATCCGCATGGCGGGAACTCACGCGCGAAATCCTTCTGCAGCTCGTCCGGAGCGAGGACCCACGGGTAATAGAAAGCTGCATTCATTGAATCGTCCCCGGCGATGCTACCAGGGCCGTTTTTCAGGCCGCCGACTACTGCCGTTTCATCACAATCGACTATCAGAAAAGCGCGCCTTTCGCGGCAGAACTTTTGCAGAGACTGAACAGTGATCGCGTTCGTCTCGCCCGGCACGCAGACAAGATTGAACAGGTCGATACCGTCGAGATGATAGAGGCCGCCTGTTCCATCGGCAGGCAGTAGCAAGTCTTCGAAATCTGTTTGATTTGGTTGAAGTCCCGCACCGTCCGGCGCTATAAGCCTAACGATATAGGCTTTCGTTCCTCCGTTATCGAAGAAATGGTAGACCGAATATCCGAGAAGGCTGCGCTCATCAAGTCCACCGAACTTGGTTTCGAAATCGATCCAGCTTGAGACGAGTTCCGCTCGGTCGTCCGGCCCTTGAGAAGTCCAACCGGCGAATGCGGTGATCGACGTCGCAACGCCTTCGATAGGGCGCACCCCGCTCGGCACTTCCTCGACATAAACTCCTGGATAAGTTATTTCGGCCACATTCGATCTCCGAGATGACGTGTAACGCAGACGGCGTTCGAAGAGCTAGGATAACCAATTCTTATTCGCTTATGGTTAACTATTTTCTCGAGGACCGGAAAACCGGAAGGCAAAAACTCTTGCCGAACGAATATGACCTTCCACGCTGCAAACTGACGCCACCATCCTTAGTTGGTTGTTGCTAATTGCCTATTGCTTCTTATTGCAGCCGGTCGGCATCCCTATCCGTGTTCTAAATACTCACAAGAGTTTTTTGTTCAAGGGCGATCGCCTCCGGGAAGAGAACATTGTTCTCCAGATGAATATGCCGGTGCAGGTCTTTTTCAAGGTCTTCCATGCCTGCGTATAATGCGGTGAAACTCGGACATGCTTCTTCAGGCAGGGTGTAATCACTCGAAATCTCCCGCATCATTCTTAGCCGCTCGCCGTCTTCTTCGTGGTCGGCCATCATCATTCGGATCGGATTCGCCACGGTACCGAAATGCGTAGACGGCGTAGATATCGCATGGGTAAGCGACGATTCGAGCATCTGGATGTAGGGGAAAAGAACCGTTTCTTCCTTCCTCATATGCGGCTCTAAACTGCCCGCAAGTGCACGGAAAATCGTTTGCAATTTGAACAGTTCGGGATGCTGTTCGCCATGCCTGCTGCACACCTTTTCCATCAGCGGTGTAAGGCGCTGGATCTCCTGCACCGTGAATACATGGTGCTTTCCGATTATGTGATCAATGAGGTCGGAAGCCGATCGAACGTTTTGCTGATCGCTCTCGCCGCGGGCGGCGTGATCCTTCATCGCGGCCTCGATCTTGTGTGCGACCAGCTGCGGATCCAGACCTGCGTCGACGCAGGCGTCGCGGAAGGACTTGCGTCCTCCACAGCAATAATCGATTTTGAATTCCTCGAAGACCCGCGTCGTCTGCGGTGCTTCAAGAGCGATCTCGCGAATAGTCTTTGTTGTAAATGTTTGCATTAAAATAAATCCTCCATTAGTGAGTTTCAAGCGTATCGAACAAAGGGCCGGTTTGTTGTGACTTAAGTCACGGTTGACAAAAGTTTCCGAGAATATTCTTCAACCGTTTGAAATTGCGCATCCGTGTAAATTCAAATCGGCTTCGTTGCATACAGCGAGATTGCTCCGCTCGCAGACACCAGCACCGTGGAACGTGTTGATTGTCCGAAAGATTTGGTATAGGTTAGGTAAAACAGCCGCAGTCTTAGCTTGTTTGACGGGAAGCAGCGAACGAGGGGTGACTAATGGCAACTCCGCTTTCAAACCGGTTTGAGAAAAACGTCAACTATAGGCGTCCCACCTATCTCGGAATTCTCGCTTCCGGGATCCTTACTATTTTAGTTATCGTTGGTTCACGCAATCTCGAACATTTCGATTCTGCTTTGTTTGGCTACACGATCGCGAGCGTCGTTGCATTCGGAGCCATCGTATTCCGCTACGCCGTCTGGCTCCAGCGGCCTGCGACGCGAGTGTATTGGCTGAGAGGCTGGCAGCTCTTTCGCGACCGGAAGAAGCTTTTCAAGAACACTACCACGGCCGCGGAAACGATCGGCAAGAACCTCATAGCCCAAAACTTTATTTTCAAGCGCGGTTTCACGCGTTGGCTGACACATTTCCTGTTCATGTGGGGCTGTCTTCTCGCGGCAGCGATCACATTTCCTTTAGCGTTTGGTTGGGTCCACTTCAAGCTGGAGGGCGATCTCGGCTATCGCGCTTACCTGTTCGGATTTCCTTTGCAGTTACTCGACGGGCGAAGCGTCGCGGCCTGGCTGACATTTCATGCGCTCGACTTCACGG
>JBKKAS010000302.1:0-12158 GCA_046714595.1 Pyrinomonadaceae bacterium
GCAGGCCGAACGAGAAAACCGTTGCTGTCGTAATGTGTGCTCTCGCGGTCGTCGTTATACGCGGCAACGGCCTGGAACGTGTATCCCTTGACCAGAAAATCCTGGCGAAAGAAATTAGCGATGTATACGTTCTGGTTCCTCGGCTTTTCGGTAAGTGAATTCAGATTGCTGTTCGTATCCTTTTCGAGCTGACGAAAGTACGCGACGTTGAACTGTGATCTGTTATTCGAGAACCCACCGAAAACGCGAACGCCGAGATTGTTGTCCGAATAAAGAAACCCGCGAAAGTCGGCGGTGAACGGCTGGATGCCCGCTCGCACTGAGACCGAGTCGTAATTGTCATTCACATCAAACAGCTTTACCTCAGCGAAGGCTTCTTCAAGTGAAGCGTGCATGTCGACGCGGTTAGTTCCCCGCCGGACATCGATGTTGACGATCCCGTTCTCTCGGGCGTTCAGATAGTTCGGCACGCTGAATGTCGGCGAGATCTTTATCGCCCATTGTCGTGGCCGAAAGACGGTCTGGCCCTTAAAGAATTCGAATGATAGCTGGATCGTCTGATTGAACGAAAGACTTTCGGGGCGTCCAAAAAAATTGTTGCTGTTCGGTTCGTTTGAGCTGACGTTGTTGCCGGACGGAGTGCGTCGTATCTCGATACCGCTCGTGCTGACGCCGGACAAGATCAGAAAATAGTCATCACCGAAGATGGGGCGGTCGCCCTTCAGAACATTCTGTCCGTAAGGGTTATACCAACGGCCCCGTCTAAACGGAACGTCCCGCCCGCGAGCGCCAAGGTCCCCGTAGCGATCGTATTCGGGAAACTCGATCCGCCACCGATCGCGCACCTCTCGGCGGTCTGGCGGCGCCGCCTCGGGCTGAGCCGGGGCATCAGCCGCGGTTTCTTTCTCGGGCTCGACGACGACGAAATCGATCTTTCGTTCACCGCCATCGACGATCACATTCTCGAGCGTCGCACAGCGTTTTTTTGTTTCGTCACAGACCACGCTGGCGAACACGCCGTACTCATTGACCTTGCCCCGATCGAACCGAGCTTCAAACGGACCCGCGACCCTGATACGATAGGCACCCGCTCTCAAAAGAAACGAGTATCCTCCGTCACCGGTTGTACGCCGTGTAGACGCATCACCGCTGGTTTGATTTGTGATAACGACGCTCACGCCGACGGCGGGTTTGCCGTCCGCGAACGAGACCTTTCCAGTCAGGGTCCCGATCGAAGATTGAGCGAATAATGCATAGGGGCAACCGGCGATGAGCGAGGCGGCAAACCAGAGACTGAGTTTCCTGAGACCCGACGACATAGGTTGACCTGATCTTAACTGTGAGGTGAAAGTTGCTGACCGTGATTTTTACCACAGAATCCACATGCGAGCAACTTCTGGCTAACCTTGACTCTCGACGCGGATTGGTTGATATTCGTTCCGTCATGAGAAGAAGCGTGTTAGGAAAAGCAAATACGTTCTTGCCCGCCTTCCTCGCGATATTGCTGTCAGCTCTTGTGACGCCTTCGCAAGAACTCACTGTTGCAGATGTCGAAAAGATCATTGCCCAAGCCGTATCGAAGGCCGTCGCCTTAAATGCCAGGGTAACCGTCTCGGTCACCGACGACGAAGGTAACTTGCTAGGTACATTTGCAATGACCGGCGCTCCGTCCATGACGTTGATCCGGAGCGTGGGTCGCGCCGGGCAGGGACTTGAAAATATATCTGTTGCGTCGACAGCCGCGGCCAACTCGAAAGCCGGGACTGCGGGAATTTTCTCCACCGGTGGGAATGCGTTCACGACCCGCACCGCTTCATTCATAATCCAGGAACATTTTCCGCCGGGCATCGACAATCGCCCGGGCGGGCCGCTGTACGGCGTCCAGTTTTCGACTCTGCCCTGTTCAGACATCGCGATCGCCGGTTTACCGCTTGGCCTCTCGGGCGATCCGGGCGGCATACCGCTCTACAAGAACGGCGTTGCGGTGGGGGGAGTCGGCGTCGAAGGTGATGGATTGTACACGGTCGACCGCATACCGACTGACGTTGACCAGCCGTTGGAAGAGATCATCGCCGTTTATGCTTCGAGCGGATACGAATCGCCGCCGCTCATTCGCGCCGACAACATCCTTGTCGAAGGCATCCGTCTGCCGTTCGCTAACGTTGCGTCGCCCGACGTAGTGCCGCTGATCCCGTTCGGAAGTTTGCCCGGGGTTGTAACGTCAATCGTTCAAGCGGCCCCTGCAACCGATTTCGTCCCCGGGATGCTCGGTGGTGTCAACGGACAATTCAGCTCGCGTTTCCCGATCGTCGCCGGTTCGTCGCTCACGGCAACCGAGGTGCAACAGATCCTCGGGGCAGCGGTGGCTATCGCAAATCGTGTGAGGGCCGCGATACGCCAGCCGCTCGGTAGCAACGCGAGAGTGACGATCGCAGTCGTCGATACCAACGGCAATGTCCTGGGCATTTTCAGACAGCCTAACGCGCCCGTATTCGGCCTCGATGTTTCCGTCCAGAAGGCTCGATCGTCGAACTTTTTTGCGCGTTCGGACGCCGGAACGAAGATCTCCGCGGCGGGATTCGGTTCATACGTTGCGCGTGCGAATGCTGACGGGCTTAGTCTCAGCGGCGGCATCGCATTCAGCGACCGTGCGATCGGTTTTCTGCACCGGCCGCTCTTTCCCGACGGAATCAACGGAACGATCGCCGGTCCATTCAGTACTGAGCTTGCGGACTGGAGCCCGTTCAATGACGGCCTGCAGCTCGATCTGATTCGGACCGCACTGCTCTCTCCGCCGATGATGTGCAAGTCTGCCGCTTTTCAAAAACGATCGTTTCTTCCACCGTGCCCTTGCACGACGATCCCGGAGATAAGAAATGGACTGCAGATATTTGCCGGCGGATTGCCGATCTACCGAAACGGAGTATTGGTCGGCGCGATCGGTGTGAGCGGCGATGGCATCGATCAGGATGATATTATTGCGGCGGCCGGTGCCGACGCCTTTGCTCCCCCGGTAGCAGTCCGCTCCGATCAGATTTTCGTCCGCGGTGTGAGACTCCCTTTCCTGAAGTTTCCGGCAAGGCCGTTCCTTGACTGAGGCGGAGCATAACCGCCGAGACGCAGAGACGCCGAGAAAGCAATTTGTTATTTTTTATGCCCGCCTTGCATGCACTGTATAAAATCCAGCCGATCTTCGGAAGCGTTCGCATGCCTCGGCGTCTCTGCGTCACGGCGGTGGTTCTTGCTACGCTTACCTATGCGCTCTCCGCGCAGCGAACGACGGCCAGAGGCGTGCTCGAGATAAACGGACGAATAAAGGTCGACGGTAAACAGGAACGCTTAAAGCGAAAGCGCTTCTACCTCTTCCGCGGGGGCCTCGCGGCAAACAAGCCCCTTATCGACAGGCTTCGCGTCGCGGAATTCGTTTCCCGCGACTGCTTCTATTGCCGTCTCAGTGCAAGCCCGGAGTTTCGTGCCTGGCTTAAAGCCGAAGACTGCGAATCGCCCTTCTGCCGCGAGATCATGGCCGATGATGCGGCTCGAGTTCCCGAGTTTAAGGCGGCACTTGAAAAAGGCGCGCGACAGTTCGCACGGCGGCCGTTACTTGCCCGGGAATGGCTAACGACGAATCTCGCACCCGGGTTACGCGATGGTTTCTACCTCGAGCGCAAGAAGTCGATCGACGCGATCCTCGCTGGTGTCAAGCCGCTGCAATCGGGAATGACAGACAGTGTTTCGGTCAAGGCGATCTTCATCGACATACCGATCGCGACGGCGACCGGAAAAGCGACCGAAACTTTTCTGATCTCGAATCTCGCACCGCTGGAGATCGGCGCAAAAAGTTATGTCTGGGCGTGCGAGGTCGAGATCGGTGCGGACAAGAAAGCGGTCCGATCGCTGCCGGTCCCCGAACCCGGGAAGCGTGCGGATAAGTGCGAAGTATTCGTCCGGGACGTTCCCACGTGCAACGGACAAAGCTGTGCGGCGAGATGAAAGTTCGTTCTGCGATAGTTCTAACGATTTTTTTCGTCACCGCCCTGGCGGCTGGTTTGCTTCCGCGCTCCGCTGCCCAACAACGCGACCGCTTCTCGCACGCGACGGCGGCGCACAAGAAACTCGATTGCGCTTCATGTCACAAGGTTCCGACTGCAAACTGGGTAGCTGCCCGAGGGTTCCCTGACGTGGCCCAAATGCCGGGGCACGCAGCGTGTGCAAGCTGCCACCGCCGCGATTTCTTTGTCGGCAACAGGCCGACATTCTGTGCGGGATGTCATACCAGCGCCGGACCCCGAAGCGCACCGCTCATTCCATTCCCCGTTCGCTCACGCTCGCACGAATTCGCAACCATTTTTCCGCACAACGTTCACCAGGATGTCATCGCCTCGGTACGGCGGCGTCACGAGACGGTCGCCGTTGTGCATTTTGTGAACGTTGGCTTGAGGAGACCGTTGGATGATCCTCCGCGTTTCAATAACTGCGCGATTTGTCATGAGACTACGACGAGCCTGCCTAAGTTTGCGGCGCGTGTACCGAGCGGCGAGAGACCGCTTGCCGAGGCAGCGCCAGACAACTTTGCGCCGTCGGCCAAGTTCTTCAAGACGATGCCGGCCGGACACGCATCGTGTTTCGAATGTCATTACCAGGGCGTAAAACCGACGGCCGCGAATTGCGCCGGATGCCACCTACTCACGAAACCATATTTCACCTCGACGGTCGTCAAGCGCTATTCGCTGAAGTTCGATCATTCCGCGGTAAACGAAAAGGGTGATCTTGTCCACACGCGCGATTGCATGACATGCCATGTTCGTATTTCGGGAAATGGCGATCTCAAGACGCTTAAGGACGCTGATGTCCCGATCATGGCCTGTACCTCGTGTCATAATCACGCGGCCGACCTGAAGACGGAACTGGATAAACGAGCCGACACGACCGAAAAGAAGCTGCCTATTTTTCAGTGCAGCTATTGCCACACGCAGGCGGTCGGAGTGTTCAGTGTGCCGCCGAGTCATGAGAATAAGTAAGATCTGGAAATCGTGGGAGTCCCGGAGGGATCCGGTGATCCTAGCCCGGCGATTTATCGCGGGGTAGGCAGCCAGCTTTTGACACAGTCCCGGAGGGACGGCTGAACTCGGTCGTCCCTGACGGGACTACACATTGCTCAACGGCTTTTACCCAGCGATGAATCGCCGGGCTATTTTCGAATGTCCCTCCGGGACACACCTTCAAGCGTCCCTTCGGACAAACTGTATAACTCTGTGCGAACGCGTTTCTATCTCAAATCCATCATTATCCTCTGTGCCCTGGGTGCAGGTGCGATGAGCTGTATCAAGCAGGCACCGAAGGAGCCCGTGGTCATTACCGCGTCCGAGACGCCCGAGGCTATACCAATCCGCGTTTCCGACAAAACTTTCAAAGCTTTCTCACACACCATTCCGGAACATAAGGAGTTCGAATGTAACTCATGCCACCGGCGTGAAGGCGCGTCTCTCGATCTCGAATTTGCCGGCCACGACTCATGCGTCGGCTGCCACATAAGTCAATTTACGAATCCTGAGCAGCAGACGATGTGCACGATATGTCACGACGACATGAAAGCGGTGCCGCCGACGCTGCAGAAATTCCCAACGCGTTTCGTCGAGGGCTTCAATATGAAGTTCGTTCACGCCGCTCACATCTCTGGACAGGGACGCCCGCCCGAAGGATGTGCATCGTGTCATGAATCCGCAGGCGCCGGCAAATCGATACCGGTCGGGATACGCGCCCACACGACTTGCTATACATGTCACACGCCGGAGAGCCAGATCGGCTCGTGCAATGTCTGTCACGAGGTTGCACCCTACCGCCGCACGCCCGCGGGACGATACGTCTTCAGGGCGGTCTTCAGCCACCGCGATCACGCCGGAGCGCAAGGGCTGAATTGCGCCGACTGCCACTCGGTCCTCACTAACGCTCTTCAGGGCAGTCAAGTGACGACGATCGCTGCCCAGGAACATACCGGAGCCGGAAACAATTGCGCCTCCTGTCACAATGGCTCGCGCGCGTTCGGCGGCAACGATCCGACGAGTATGACGACATGCGGGCGGTGTCACACCGGCTCCGGTTTTAACATGCTTCCGTAGGTTCAGAGTGCGCTGTTCAGAGTTCGCGATTTATCGCGTTTTTATTATTACCGGCTGAATCGCGCATTCTGAACAGGCATTGACATTCGCAAAGGAACGGAGTTTTAATAACCCAGCGACTATGAGAACCCTCACGAAACTGGTAATCGTTTTATTCTTCGGTTCGGCGGCTGTATATGTTTTCCTGAACGGTGCCGCGCGGTCGCCGAGTCTGGCTCAAGTGGCGGGAAAACCGACACCCACACCTCCGGCGGCGAACACGAACAACCGTCTCAACACCAATTCCGCGGCGAACGCTCTCGCAAATACCGCTGCCAATGCCGTTGCAAATGTGGCGGCGACGCCCGCACCGGCGAGCGGCGACAAGAAGATCCCGAAGTCCTTTACGCTTGGAAAAGACAGTCAGTCTGAGCACGGCGAAGCTCCGTTCGACCATGAGACGCACGCTTTCAAGATGTACAGCCCCGATGGCAAGTCACCGATCGCGTGCATCGAGTGCCACCATACGGACCAACCCAAATCAGCATTGAAACCGCCGCTTGTTACTTCCGAGCGCGAAGTCGTACTGACACTCGAGTCATGGCGTGCATCCGCGCAGAAGGTGAAAGAGTGCAGGGCCTGCCATTTCCAAAACGGTAACGTCGCCGATAACGCTACGATGCCGAGTGCGACCTACACCGAACGCGGTAAGCAAGTGACCAAAGAACTAAACAACGAGCTGGCATATCACATCAATTGCAATACGTGTCATGACGCTGCCGCCAAGCTTCGCCCGGAGGTGAAATCCCGACCGGGATTTGCGATGACCGCCGACTGCATGACGTGCCACCGTCCGAATTAAATGGGCGAAAAACAGTGCGGTAAATGCGGAGAGATGGTCGACGAGGCAAAGGCATTTTGCCCCGGCTGTGGAAATGCGTCCGTCGAAGAAAAGACGCGGATCACCGTCTCGGATTTCGATCTGTCGGAACATACGGTCCGACTCGGTGACACGATGTACAACCAGATGCTTTCGGAAATGGGTCTGAGCATTTCGAAGGCGCCGGACCGAGGCCAAAAGAGCATCGACACGGTCGTGCCGGCAGTTTCAAAAACCCCTGCGAGCAAACCCGAGAAAAGAATCGAGCCGTCACCGGAAGCACCAAACAACCGCAGAGCGATCGTCATAGGCGTCACATTGATAGTGATCATATTCTCGGTACTGGCCGTAATAGCCATCGCGGCCGTCGCCTTTTTTTACTTCCGGTATCCGACTTTTTTTTCGCTTTCGTAAATCCCATCCGTGCCCATGCCGCGTGTAGTCGAAAACCACGAGCAGATCATCGAGGCTTTTCAAAGTGTAGAGATGATCTCCGAACTTGTTGAGAAGCTGCCGAACGGCGAGTTTCGCAACGAGCTCAACATGGACATAATTCTGTTTGGCCGCAGCTATCGCGAAAAACAGGTCGGTCCATATGCTCGCCTGCTCGAATTCACGCCCGGTGAAACGATCGTTGAAGCAAACACTTGGGAAAGTAGTATTTTCTACATTCTGGTTGAGGGTACTCTCGACGCCAGCGTTACGGATGCCGATGGCCATCGGAAAAAAATTGGTGAGATCGGACACGGTAATTCATTCGGCGAGATGGCACTCTTGTCCGGCACGCGACGAACGGCGACGGTCGCAGTCGCTGAGGGCGACCGCCCGGCACTCGTGCTCGAGCTTACCCGACCGGCGATAAGGCTGCTCCGAAAACTGCCGCGTTTCGGCAAAGCGCTGGACCGCAATTATCGGGCGTATGGGCTGATGCTCACGATCAACGAGTTTAGGAATTCCGATCAATTTCACTTCGACGACGCACTTCTCAAGCGCTTCAATGACGCGGCCCGTTTCGCCGTGTATGAGAACGGCCACGTTCTTTTTCGTGAAGGCGATCCGGTCAATCGCGTCTTCTTCATCCGTAACGGTTGGATCGAACGCGTCAGCGGAATGGCTTTCAACCCCGACGCTGCGGAGCTGCTTATCGGATCGGACAAATCCGTCTCGCTGGATTTTCTTGGGCCTGGCAAGTGCCTCGGCCTGGAAGCCGTAGACGACAAAACTGGCGAATGGAATTATTCGGCGACAGTCAGGAGCCGGACCGAAATACTTGAGATCGCGGTGACGCGGCTGCGGGATGACAGCGAGCTGAGGTCTGGCGTCATATCGTACTTATCGACGCACGCCGAAGGGGCTACGCCTGAAGTTCCGCCACATCCTGCGGACACGCGCTCGCTGCTCGCGGCCAGCCGCGAGATCGAAACCGGTGTCGTCGACGGCGTCAATCTGCTGGTCATGGATATGGCCAAGTGCATTCGCTGCGGTAACTGTTCGCTCGCGTGTCACAAGGTTCACGGCCAAACCCGGCTGGTCCGTCGGGGTATCCACATCGAACGTCCCGTCCGACCGACACGCGCCGCTACTCAGAGTGTGTTGGTGCCGTCGGTATGCATGCATTGCCGCGACGCCGAATGCTTAACGGGCTGCCCGACCGGAGCCATAGCCCGGTTTCCCGACGGCGAGATCGACATCAATCCGACGACCTGCATCGGATGCGGCGATTGCGCGACCCAATGCCCGTATAATGCGATCGCGATGATCGCTCGTCCGGACACCGGAAAAGCGAACGGCACAGACGCCCACCGTCTCGCTTCCCTTTTTTCGCTCGGCGAGGCTCCGCTTCCTGAGCCGGTAGAGCAAACCGAGGACCTTCTCGCGGTCAAATGCAATCTCTGTCACGGAACGCCGCTTAACCCGCCTGGTGCAAAACGCGAGGCTTACTCGTGCGAAGAAAATTGCCCGACCGGAGCTCTGGTCCGCGTCGATCCGCGGGAGTATTTCGACGAGATCAACGAATCGATCGGATCGATCCGACGAACGGCCACGCACGCTATCGGCGTGAACATTCACCGATCGGATATTCGTGCGACGGTCTGGCATGTCGGCGGGATCGTTGCGACATTGATCTTCGGCGGTCTCGCATTTTGGGGAACGCGGAAATTTTCGCCGGACGTCGCGCTGCTTGGGCCGGGTGGCTGGCTGACGATGCGGTGGCTGACGGGGCTTGCCGGTCTCGGCGGTATCGTTTGGGTAATGCTCTATCCCATCCGGAAACAGATCTACCGTCGACGTGCGGGAGCCCTGCGCTACTGGATGCTCTCGCACATTTATTTCGGCGTACTGGCGGGTGTTGTGCTCCTCGTCCACGGCGGGACAAGCTCAGGCGGGCTGCTGACAACGTCGCTGATGATCTCATTCGATCTTGTCATTGCATCCGGGATTTTCGGCGCCGCTTGTTATGTGATCGTTCCGCGACTGATGACACGCATCGAACGCGAACCGTTACTCGTCGAAGATCTCGAAGCACGACAGGCTGAGCTTCGTGACGAGCTTTTACGCGCCGCGAAACAGGCCGAGACGTCGGAACTGACTCGCCTGATCGAGGTAAGATTGCGACGACGCTTTCTTGGACTTCGGTATCTGCTGCGACAGTATTTGAGGCGAGAGGATCTTAACACTATGCTTGCCGATGCTCGCCGGGAATTTAACCAGGAGGCCGAACGGATGAGCCGTGCGGAATATACACAGTTGATGGACGCCGTTGAGAATGCCGCTACTCTCAGGCGGGTCGACGCTCTCGTCTATCTGCACTCGCTGCTCAAGCTGTGGCTCGCGCCCCACGTACTCTTCACCTCGATAATGCTCGTGCTGATGATCATCCATATCGGCCAGGCGATCTACTTCAACGTGCGTTAGGAAAATGAACGAGAACACCGGCCAGTTCCGAATCGATTTTCCCGCCTCCACGACGGAACCGCGCGCTTTCAAGAAGGAACGCATTCTCATCGGACGTCTTGAAACATGCGACCTGATACTTGACGACGTGACCGTCTCTCGCATCCACGCCGGAATTACGTTTCACGATTCTCGATATATCCTGTCTAACCTCTCCACATCGAATGTGCTGACACTTAACGGTCGTCGGCTCGGTGTTGAAGAAAGCGATGTCCTGACTGAAGGTGACATGTTCCAGATCGGACCATTCGCGATCGTTGTGGCGGGAATCGACGACACGCTCTCGCTGAGCGTCCAGTATGGTTTGACCCATCGAGCGCAGCCGGTCGATGACGAAGACACCGCCGTCCCGAACACCGTTTCCAAACCCATCACAGACGATGTCCTGAAGGTCTTTTGGGAGAAACGGACGCGTGAGAAAGAAGACTGGGGCACGCGGCTTCGGCCAACGGAGAAACCACGGCCGGGCAAAGCGATGTTCAACTGGCGACCGACCGCAGATCTTCGTCGTCCATGGCGGATCGGATTGTTTGTTTGGGCGTTCTTGCTCGTCGGCTCGATCGGCGCGCTCGCTTATTTCAAACTGCCGGGCGTGTATTCTCCGCGGCCGCTGGCCAATGCTCACGCCCTAGATCTGTCAACCAGCGTTGTCGCCTCAACTTCGAATGGGAACTCATGTACGACGTGTCATTCGCCGAACGAACCGATCGAGAACGCGTGTATAAGATGTCATCAAGCCGCCGAATTTCATTCTTCGAATACGAAAGCGCACGAGGACGCGGGCATTACGTGCACCGTCTGCCATCAGGAACATCAAGGAGCCGCGGCCGACCTCAGCGCGCAGGCCATCCGTTCCTGCAGCGAGTGTCACAATGACAACAATTCCGCCCGCTACAATGGATTAACCGTCCGGACAGCTCACGGCGGATCGTATGGCTATCCCGTTGAGAATGGATCATGGAAGTGGAAAGGAGTCTACTCGGAGGTCGCCGTTGCCATCCCCGAGATCGGGAGGTCCGCCACCGGAGACCCGGACGAGCAGTCGAAACTTAGCCGCCAGTTTCATACGATCCATGTCGCACGTCTGCAAGCACCGCCGGGCGTCGCCGGAGATTCACGCGGACTTGTCACATGCTCGAGCTGCCACAAGTCATTCGACCCGGTAGACCGCGTGACACCGCGCGAAACGTGCGGTGCTTGCCATACGACCCCGGAAGCGGCCTCGGCCACGCGCGACCCGCGCTTTGTTGCGGACTCGATCAACTGTATCTCGTGTCACGTGCAGCACCCATTTAGTTCCTGGCGGTGGAGCGAGTTTCTAACCGATGATGCGAAGCGGCGGCGACGCGATGCGGTCGATGCCGGCATCAAGGAGTTAAGCCCGCGATGAGAGCCTTCAATATTATTGTGTGCCTGGCCCTGGTGGTAATGCTTGTTTGGACGAGCCAGAGCGCCGTGTCCGATTCAGCGACCTACGGCGGCCTTTCGTGGGTGGGGTGGGCGAGTGTAACGACGATAGTTCTTGTCGCCGGCATCGTTTTCATTTTCAACGATTCGGCACGCGCATACGCTTTTTTCCGCCGGTATAGCGGGCGAGGTCTCCGATCCGACACCGTTCGCAGCTTGACGTCATCAGAACTCGCGGAACTTGGGCTGGACAAATATCGCGGTCCCGCGTATCCGCATCCCGTAATTTTCCGCGATCGCTGCATCGGGTGCCAGGCGTGCGTCGATGCTTGTCCGCATGATGTCCTTGCGATCGTCGACGGAGTCGCGGCGGCCGTCTCTCCCGACCTCTGTATGGAGGACACCGCGTGTCAGGCCGAATGTCCTGTCAATCCGAAAGCGTGCATCGTTATCAACACGGCCAAGCCGGTTGTTTCGCGGCCCGCTCCAACCCGTGACGGAGCGAGCTACCAGACCAATGTTCCCGGCTGCTATATCATCGGCGACGTTTCAGGGGTTCCGCTGATCAAGAACGCCGTCAAGGAAGGTTGTGAGGTCATCGCGCATATCGCGGCCGAGCTGGAAAATGGCGCGGCGGAACCAAAGGCCGAATACGACATTGCGATCCTCGGCATTGGCCCCGCCGGTGCATCGGCGGCTGCGGCTGCGTCGGATAGGCAGTTGCGATACGTGGCGATTGAACAAGACAAGGTATTGTCTACGATCGCCGCCTATCCCAAGGGCAAATACATCTTCTTTAAACCCGACACGACGGATTG
>JBKKAS010000303.1:0-7813 GCA_046714595.1 Pyrinomonadaceae bacterium
TGAAACTGATCGGAGCGAACATCGACGCGATCAAGGTCGGCGAGGATCGCGAGCTTTTCAAAAAGGCGATGGACGAGATCGGCATCCCGTCGCCGAAAGGCGGTTTCGCTCATACGTGGGAAGAAGCCCGGGCGATCGTGGAAGGGACCGGTTACCCCGCAATCGTACGACCTGCATTTACACTCGGCGGAACGGGCGGCGGCACGGCGTATAACCCGGAAGAGTTCGAAGAGATCGTGCGTAACGGACTCGAAGCGTCACCCGTCTCGCAGATACTTGTCGAGGAATCGATCCTCGGCTGGAAAGAATACGAGCTCGAGGTGATGCGCGATCTGAACGACAACGTCGTCATCATCTGCTCGATCGAAAATTTCGATCCGATGGGTGTGCACACCGGCGATTCGATCACTGTCGCACCGGCACAGACACTGACCGATGTCGAATACCAACAGCTTCGCGACATGTCGATCGCGTGCATCCGCAGGGTTGGCGTGGAAACGGGCGGATCGAACATCCAGTTCGCGGTCAATCCGGCGAACGGTGATGTGCGGATCATTGAGATGAACCCGCGTGTCTCGCGTTCCTCGGCGCTGGCATCGAAGGCCACCGGTTTTCCGATCGCAAAGATCGCGGCGAAGTTGGCGGTCGGTTACACGCTCGACGAGATCCCGAACGACATCACAAAGAAAACGCCCGCCTCGTTCGAGCCAACGATCGACTACGTCGTGACGAAAATTCCAAAGTGGGCATTCGAGAAATTCCCGGGTGCCGAGGATGTGCTCGGAACTCAGATGAAGTCCGTCGGCGAGGTGATGGCGATCGGACGTACGTTCAAAGAATCGCTTTTCAAGGGCCTACGTTCGCTCGAGGCGGTCAAGCCGCTGCGGCTCGTCGATGTACCGGACGAGGAACTGCAGCGCAAACTCGCCCGTCCAAATTCGCAACGCTTTTCTTACATCACATACGCTCTGGAGAACGGTTACTCGATCGATGAAGTACACCGTCTCACGATGATCGACCCGTGGTTCCTCGACCAGCTTTCGCAGGTGATGGAGTTTCAGGATGCACTGGACGCGAAACCTCTGAGTGAATACACGGATGATGAAATTCGCCGAGCAAAAGAGTACGGGTTGTCGGATCGCCGCTTGTCGTTTCTGACGGGCTCAAGCGAACTCGAAGTTCGTGATCATCGCAAGGCTGCCGGCATCGCTCCCGTTTACAAACGCGTCGACACGTGCGGAGCCGAGTTCGAATCGTTCACGCCGTATCTTTACTCAACGTACGAACAAGAGTGCGAGGCCGAGCCGACGAACAGGCGAAAGATCATGATTCTCGGCTCGGGGCCGAATCGTATCGGGCAGGGTATCGAGTTCGATTACTGCTGCTGCCATGCGTCGTTCGCGCTGCGGGACGCAGATTTCGAGACGATCATGGTCAACTGTAATCCTGAAACTGTCTCGACTGATTACGACACGTCCGACCGGTTGTACTTCGAGCCGCTGACGTTCGAGGACGTGATGAACATCGTCGACGTTGAAAAGCCTGATGGCGTTATCGTGCAATTCGGAGGGCAGACGCCGTTGAACCTCGCGGACCGTCTACACGCCGCGGGCGTTCCGATCATCGGAACTTCGCCGGATTCGATCGACCTCGCCGAAGACCGCAAACGTTTTAGCGCGCTGCTCAATGAGCTGAAGATCCCACAGCCGCCGAACGGAACTGCGGTCTCGCCCGAAGAAGCAAAAGCGATCGCGGCAGAGATCGGCTACCCGGTGGTTGTGCGGCCGAGCTTTGTGCTTGGCGGGCGGGCAATGGCGATCGTTTACGACGAGTCGAGTCTCGATGAGTATATGCGTTCGGCGGTCGACGCTTCGCCCGAGAAGCCGATACTCGTCGACAAGTTTCTCGAACGCGCCGGCGAGATCGACGTCGATGCGCTGGCCGACGAAACCGCCGTCGTGATTGCCGGGATCCAGGAGCACATCGAAGAAGCGGGAATTCACTCGGGTGATTCGTCGAGCGTCCTTCCGGCGCAGAAGATCGCCGCTGAACTTCTCGAAACCATTCAGCATTACACCGGTCTGCTGGCAAAGGCGTTGAAGGTGAAAGGCCTGATGAATATTCAATACGCGATCCAGGATGACCGCGTGTATGTTCTGGAGGTTAACCCGCGTGCGTCGCGAACCGTGCCGTTCGTTGCGAAAGCGACCGGCGTTCCTATCGCGAAGATCGCGTCGCTGGTGATGGCCGGTCATAAAACTCTCGCCGATTTCAAGCTGCCCGACGTGCTGCCCGTACCGAAGATCTTTGTAAAGTCGCCGGTGTTCCCGTTCAAGAAGTTTGCCGGTGTCGATCCGATCCTTGGACCCGAGATGCATTCGACCGGCGAGGTGATGGGCGTAGGTGCAACGTTTGGCGAAGCGTACGGCAAGGCGATGGAAGGTGCCGGGTTGAAATTACCGATGAGAGGCAACGCATTTATTTCCGTGACGAATTCCGACAAAGGCCAGGCGGTGATACTCGCGCGGCGGCTGAACAAGCTGGGATTCGATCTTGTCGCAACTTACGGGACGGCGAATCGACTTCACGAAGTCGGCCTCGAATGCGAATCCGTTTTCAAGGTCAACGAAGGCCGTCCGAACATCGCCGACCTCATCCGACAGGGCGATATCGCGCTCATCATCAACACGCCGCTTGGCAAGACTTCACACTACGACGAGAAAGCGATTCGAAAAGCCGCGCTGCAGTTTAATGTTCCGTGCGTCACGACCATCACCGGTGCCGAAGCGTTGGTTGAGGCGATAGCGACGAAGAAGAGCGAGAAGCATGTGACGGCGAGAAGCTTGCAGGAAATTCACAACGGAAAACGGATCGCCGCTGAGGAGCGGAGCTAGCAAGACTTAGATTGTTGTAGACTTAGATTCTCGGAGAGGGAAGAACCCCACCCGCTACCGCAGGTGGTACTGACAAGAACCCACCCGCTAACGCCGGTGGTAATGAGAAGAGACCGGTCGCTATCGCTCCGGTACTGACAAAATATGACTGAGCGAATCGACCGCGAGATCATTGGCGGACACCTTCTTGTGATCGGCGGGGCCGAAGACAAATACAACGAGCGCCGTATTTTGAAGAAGTTTCTCGAGCTTGCCGGTGGCGACAAGAGCGAGGTATTGATCGTCCCTGTGGCGTCTGACTTTCCGGAGTTCGCGGCGGATGTGTATACCCAGGCGTTTCGAAACCTGGGTGTCACAAATCCGCGGGTGCTCCGCGCGACATCGCGGCAGGACGTCGTCCAAGCGAATCCGGACGAGCTGCTCGATGGTGTCAACGGGGTGTTTATCACCGGTGGCGATCAGATGCGGCTTGTCTCGATACTCGGCGGAACGAAGTTCGCCGATCGATTGCGTCACCTCGTCCGCGATACCAAGATCGTTCTCGCCGGGACGAGCGCGGGCGCCGCCGGGATGAGCACGTCGATGATCGTCCGCGGTGAATCGACGCCGCATCCGCACAAGAACAGCGTCCGCCTTTCGCCCGGTCTCGGATTCCTAAAAAACATAATCATCGATCAGCACTTCACCGAACGCGGACGCATCAGTCGTCTGATCACTGCCGTATCCTTCAATCCGTACAATCTCGGGATCGGCATCGATGAGAACACAGCGATAATCCTCAACAGTGAGGGAGTCCTCGAAGTTTACGGCCAAGGGAGTGTGACGATCGTCGATGGATCGGAGATCACGTACAACGAGATCGCTGAAGTCGGTGACAATCAGGAGTTCAGCGTCTGCGGCGTGCGCCTTCACGTCCTGCGAGACGGACTGCGTTTTGATTTTCTGAGTCGCGAGCCGGTTCAGCTGCCGAATGAGTTTTTGCTTCCAGATATTGCCTAGGAATTTACGAATTGCGATTTGCGATTGCGATCGAGCGGCAATAGTCAGTACCACCTGCGGTAGCGGGTGGGTGAGACTTCGATGTTCGGTCGATCGAGTGACGAATTGTTTAAAGCACCCGCCCGCTACCGCAGGCGGTACTGACAAGATGCTCCGCGTCTCGGCGGTGAAGAGTCTTTATGCAAATTCTCGAAATCAGAACGCTCCGCGGCCCGAACTATTGGAGCGGCTACTGGAAAAAACTGATCATAATGCGCCTCGATATCGAGGACTATGAGGACAAGCCGACCGACAACCTTGAGGGTTTTTACGAACGGCTGACGGAAGTTCTGCCGTCGCTCATCGCGCACGGGTGCAGTTATCAGGAAGAGGGCGGATTCCTACGTCGGGTCAAGGAAGGTACATGGGCAGGACACGTCATCGAGCATCTGGCGCTCGAATATCAGACACTCGCCGGAATGGAAACCGGTTACGGCCGCACGCGCGAGACCGAAGAGCGCGGGGTCTACAACGTCGTTTTCAGTTATCACGAAGAAGAAGTCGGGCGGTTCGCGGCCCGCGCTGCGGTCAGGTTGTTTCTGGATCTCGCCGAGGGAAAATCGCTTGACGACATCAAAAAAGAGATCGCCGAAGACGTACAACAGATGCGCGAGATCCGCGAAGAGGTGCGCTTCGGACCGTCGACGGGCTCGCTCGTCGATGAAGCTAAGGCGCGCGATATTCCGTTCATTCGTCTGAACGACCAGTCGCTGGTTCAGCTCGGTTACGGCGTGCATCAAAAACGGATCCAGGCCACGACGACAGCGAATACGAACATGATCGCCGTCAATATCGCCGGCGATAAACATGCGACCAAGAAACTGCTCGGCGACATGGGTGTCCCGGTGCCGAAAGGATTTCGTATCCGCGAGAAAGACGAGCTTGAGAAGACGGTTGCGTCGGTCGGGTACCCGGTCGTCATAAAACCTCTGGACGGAAATCACGGTAAGGGAGCCACGGTTGGCATCACCGATCTCGAAAATGCGGAAATGGCGTTCGACAAAGCGAAGGAATATTCGCGTTGGGTGATCGTCGAGAAGCAACTCGAGGGCTCGGACTTTCGCGCTCTGGTTGTTAACAACCGTCTTATCGCCGTCGCCGAGCGCATCCCGGCTCACATTGTTGGCGACGGCGAACACACGATCGAGCAGTTGATCGAGATCACGAACTCAGATCCGCGGCGCGGTTACGGACACGAGAACGTGCTGACGAACATCGAGATCGACGGGCAGACGACGCGCTGCATCCGCGCAAAAAACTACGAGCTCGACAGTATCCTGCCCAAGGACGAAATTCTTCACGTCAAGACGACGGCGAATATCTCGACCGGCGGCACGGCCATCGATCGCACCGACGAGGTGCATCCGCAGAACGTATTCCTGTTCGAACGCATTGCCCGCATAATCGGGCTCGATGTGGCGGGCGTCGACATTATCGCGGAGAACGTATCGGAGCCGCTGGCGGAAACCGGCGGCGGGATTATCGAAGTAAACGCGGCGCCGGGATTTCGGATGCATCTCTCGCCCAGCCAGGGTATTGGCCGGAACGTTGCTGAATACGTTATCGACATGCTCTTTCCGCGCGGGACGAACTCGCGCATTCCGATCATTGCCGTCACCGGAACGAACGGTAAAACGACGACGACGCGATTGATCGCACACGTCTTGAAAGGCAGCGGGCGCACCGTTGGATTTACGACGACCGACGGAACCTATATACAGAATCAGCAGATCGTGCAGGGTGACAACACCGGGCCGGTCTCGGCGCAACTCGTGTTGAAAGATCCGACGGTCGATGTCGCGGTACTCGAAACGGCACGCGGCGGTATCATTCGCTCGGGTCTCGGTTTCGACTACTGCGATATCGGTGTTGTGACGAACGTCGCGGCCGATCACCTCGGCTTAAAAGACGTGAATACGCTGGAAGATCTCGCCCGAGTCAAATCTGTAGTGCCGCGGGCGGTGTCCCGGCGCGGTTTTGCTGTGCTCAACGCCGAGGACCCGCACGTTTATAAAATGCGAGAGCTGGTCGAAGGCCATTGCGTCTATTTTTCGATGGACGAGAGCAACGCGAATATCGAGCGACAGGCTCGCCGCGGCCGCATTTCGTGCGTTTACGAAAATGGCTACGTGACGATCCTGAAAGGACGTTGGAAGGTGAGGATAGAAAAGGCGACGAACATTCCGCTGACCTATGGCGGACGCGCCGAGTTCATGATCCAGAACGTCATCGCGGCGACGCTGGCGTGCTTTGTTCATGGAGTTTCGATCGAGGATCTTCGCGTCGGGCTGACGACATTTAACGCGGGAACCGCGCAGACTCCGGGACGTTTGAACTTTGTCGAGATCGGCGGCGTGACGGTTTTAATGGACTATGCCCACAACCCCGCGGGTCTTCGCGGGCTGCAGAATTTTATCCGCAAGCTGCCGTACAAGTATCACACGGTCGTGCTCAACGGAACGGGTGACCGCCGCGACGACGACATCAGGGAATTCGCCAAGATCGCCGGCGACACCTTCGAGCGGGTTGTTATCCGGCGTGGTAATTATCTTCGCGGGCGTACCGAAGAAGAGATGTTCCGGCTATTGCAAGAGGGGGTCGCCCAAAGCGAGAACAAGCCGCAGGTCCGCGTCATACCGGAGAGCCGTGATGCCATCCTGCACGCTATCAAAAACGGCCGCAAAGGCGAGCTCGTCGTCACTCTCGCCGATCTGGTGCCGATCGACATCGCGCATGTCCAGCAGATCCGCGACGAGTTGCTTGAAAAACAAAACTCGCAGGCGACCTGATAAAAAAGGATAGTTAATCCGCTGCCGGACCGCTCGAACCCGTCATGAGTCCGCCGATCAGAAAGATCGCACCTAGGAGAACGTGTATGACGTGGTCGACGGTGCCGAACTCAAGAGTCCCCGCGATGACGTGAAGCATCCGGTCTGCTCCGCTTCCCAGCAGAAAGCCCGCAAGACCCAGAAGTAAGTACACCGCGCCGAAGACCAGACAGAATGTCTTCGTCGCAGAGAGCGAACCTTTCAATCCTAAATAGAGTGCGATCGCACCGGAGACGAGATGGACGATGTTATGCGCCGGACTGAGATGTGCGCCCAACAGACTAGGAGCGGCGAATCCGACGAGTCCAGCAAGGATGAACACGATGCCGAGAAGAGTAGCGATAGTTTTTGCCATTCTGAATTCTCCTGTTTGGTCGCGCCGCTCGACGACTGATAATTCCAGCGGCTCCGGCGCGGTTATTAAGATGTTCGATTGTGGTTAGAAACTTCTCGAGAGCATTATGCGCCCGTCAGATGAGGGAATCAAGCCGGGCCGCTACCGGTCATTCGCCATAGATCAGAATCTTTGTCGATGACTGGGTCCTGAAACCGCGATACATTCCGTCGGAATTGAATGGAAGGACGACGTTGCCGTTGACGTCTACAGCGATGAAGCCACCCTCGCCGCCTATCTCGGTGAGGCGTGCGAGAGCCTCGTTCGCAGCAGTTTCGAGATCCAGGCATTTGTATTTCATGCGGGCGGCGACGTCGTAGGCAGTGACGGCGAGCATGAAGAACTCGCCGTGACCGGTGCACGAAACCGCGCACGTCGCGTTCTCGGCATAAGTCCCCGCACCGATCAGCGCCGTATCCCCGACACGTCCAAATTTCTTGTTCGTCATGCCACCGGTGGAGGTCGCGGCGGCAAGGTTGCCCTCACGGTCACACGCGACCGCGCCGACGGTCCCCTTTGATTGCGGATTGCGGATTGCGGATTGCGGATTCTGTGTGGATTCAGGTGAATTCGTGGTTTCAGTGTGCTCGGGATTTCGAGTTGCAGAGCTCTCTTCGGGGAAAACGTTGTCGGAATCCGCAATCCGCAATCCGCAATCC
>JBKKAS010000304.1:0-2073 GCA_046714595.1 Pyrinomonadaceae bacterium
ATGGAGAACGGCGACGATATCCTACGCATGTCTTCATTAACACTCGAACAAAAAATCGGCCAATTGTTTTTCATCGGGATCCCCGGCCCGGAGATCGACGACACGACTCGCGATCTTCTTGAAGAGATCCAGCCGGGTGGTGTCTGTCTCTTTTCACGGAATATGCGTGAGCGTGAGCAGACTCGCGCTTTGCTCGACGGTCTGCGCGATCTTCTCCCGATCGTGCCGTTTCTAAGCGTCGATCAGGAAGGCGGACTCGTCGATCGGTTGCGTCGTATCATGACACCGATGCCGGCTGCTGATAAGATCCGCGCCGTCGAAGATGCGGCGGCGATGGGAAGCATCGTCGGCGAAACGCTTCTGCTTCTCGGCTTCAATATGAATTTCGCGCCGGTTGTCGATGTGATCGACGATGACCGGGCGAGATTTTCCAACGGTCTGCATTCGCGCGCGTTCGGCAGATCCAGCGAAGAAGCCCTCGCACTTTCATCGGCATTTCTAACTGCGATGCAGAATACCGGTTGCCTCGGCTGCCTTAAACACTTCCCTGGCCTGGGAGCTTCCGAGGTTGATTCGCACAAGTCGCTTCCGACCGTATCGATCTCGGAAGAAGAGTTTTTTGCGAAGGACCTGTTCCCATATTCCACGCTGCTTCTGTCCGACATCACGAAAGCCGTGATGGTCGCACATGCCGCTTATCCGAACGTTCGCTTGCAGGATGCGGATCAAAATGGCAAACTTTTACCGTCTTCGCTTAGCCCCGCCATAATTTCAACACTTTTACGCGGTGATCTTGGTTATGACGGACTGGTGTTGACCGATGACCTTGAGATGGGCGCGATCGTCGAGAACTACGGTATCGGCCAGGCGTGCAAGATGGCGCTCGCAGCCGGTGTCGACATGCTCGCGATCTGTGCGAGTATCGATGCAATAAAACAAGGACATGCGGCCGTCGCCGAGGCCGTCGAGAAAGGCGAGATAGGTATCGATCGTATCGATCGCTCAATCGCCCGGATCACTTCGCTGAAAAATACCCTCGATCCGCAGCGGCCGTTTGATAATGAGCGGCTGGATGCTCTCTCTGATGAAATCTCCGGGCTCAATGCCCGGCTTACATAGAATTTACGGAGGACCTACCAATTTGCGTTATTCCCTGTTTCTGATATTCACACTCGTCCTTGTCTTCTCTTCGTCGTGCCGACGAAACAGCCCCGAATACGTCACAGTCGCTCTTCCCGATAAGTTCTCTTCGCTGGACACGTTGACGAACACGGCATCCGACTCGGCCGCGGATCGCATACGCAATCTTATTTTTAATACGCTGGTCAAGAAGAACGAATCGTTCGACTATGTCGGTGAGTTGGCGAAAGAGATCAACGTATCACCCGATGCGCTGACAATAACTTTTGTCCTGCAGGACAACGTCAAGTTTCATAACGGCAAGGCGTTCACATCGGCGGATGTGAAATACACATTCGACGAACTGTTCAAGAGTAATAGCTTTAAGTCCAAGGCATTTTTCGACACGGTTCCTGTCGGTAAGATCGACGCTACGCCGGAGGCCAGCAAACCTGTCGCGAGTCCGGCGAATACAAAAACGGACAACCCTGCGGACTCACCGAAACCCGCCGCGCCCGAACCCAAGACCAAAAGCGTTGCGCATATTCTCTCGATCGAAACGCCGGATCCTCAGACCGTTATCTTTAAGGTCGGTCGTCCGGCGCTCAAGAACCAGTTGTTGTCGAATCTCGTTGCGATCCCGATCATCCCGGAAGGCTCGGTCGGCCAGCAAAAAGATCAACCGCTTGGCTCGGGCCCGTTCAAGTTTGTAAGTTTCGATTCATCGCAGAATATCGTCGAGCTGGCCGGCAATGCCGAGTATTGGGAAGGCGCTCCGAAAGCTCAAAAGCTTCGCGTCAAAACCGTGACCGGCGCGAGCGCGCTCCAGGCCGAATTGCAGACGGGCGGCGTCGACATCGCCCCTAATCCGTCGAACCTTCCGCCCGACAGTATCAAGTCCCTCGGCTCAAGCTCGACCCTCAAGGTAGAGCAAAGCGACGGTTCGAATATCCA
>JBKKAS010000305.1:0-20640 GCA_046714595.1 Pyrinomonadaceae bacterium
GGATTTGTAGTAGAGCTTCGTCCCATCTGAAGCGGTGATATACGGCATTATCGTTCATCCTCCAATTACGCGAGTCGCGGTCCTGAACAAAGCTCAAATCTCCCGTCTGTTCGACGATACAATGGTGCGCTGCAGAAAACTTTGAGCGTGAATGTTCGTATGTCCTAAAAACTTGCGCACGTCGCTTACTGCGAAACGGTAGCAATCGTTATGCCGCCTCACAGGTTTAAAATAGAGTCTGGAGTGTTGGATTCAGATATTCAGATCGGATTTGGCGGCAGAGAACGCAGAAATGGCGAAATCAAGATCGTCTTTCGAATGCGCAGCCGAGACCTGCGTCCGAATGCGCGCCTTCCCGTTCGGAACGACCGGGAATGAGAACGGGATCACATACACGCCTTTCTCCAATAGCGCTTCAGCCATCTTCGCGGCCGGCTTTGCATCGCCGAACATGATCGGGACGATCGGATGTTCCCCCGGGAGAACCTCCAGGCCGATCGATTGGATCTTCTCCCGGAAGTACCGGGTGTTATCCATCAGCTTGTCGCGAAGCTCGCTCGACGCAGACAGCAAGTCGATCGCTTTGATCGAGGCCGCAACGATCGGCGGCGCAACCGAATTTGAAAACAGATACGGACGCGACCGCTGACGCAGCAGATCGACAATCTCTTTCTTGCCGCTCGTATAGCCGCCGCTCGCCCCGCCTAACGCTTTCCCGAGCGTTCCGGTTATGATATCGACCCGGTCCATCACATTGTGATACTCGTGAGTTCCCCGTCCCGTTTTACCCATAAAGCCGACGGCGTGCGAATCGTCGATCATCACCATCGCTTCGTGCTTTTCCGCAAGGTCGCAGATCTCAGGCAGCCTCGCAATATAACCATCCATCGAAAACACGCCGTCTGTCGCGATCATCTTGAAACGTGCCGAGCTCGCTTCCTCGAGTTTCGCTTCGAGATCGCCCATGTCGCCGTTCTTGTAACGAAACCGCTGTGCCTTGCTCAGACGGATTCCGTCGATGACGCTGGCGTGGTTGAGTTCGTCGGAGATCACCGCATCCTCATCCGAAAGGATCGTCTCGAACAAACCGCCGTTCGCGTCGAAACACGACGTGTAAAGGATCGTATCCTCGGTACCAAGAAACTCGCTTAGCTTTTGCTCGAGCTCTTTATGGATCTCCTGCGTACCGCAAATGAACCGCACGGATGAAAGTCCGTAGCCCCACCTCTCGAGCCCTTCGTGAGCCGCCTTGACGATCTCGGGGTCGTCCGACAGCCCGAGGTAATTGTTCGCACACATGTTCAGGACTTTCTTTCCGCCGGCGACTACGATCTCCGCGTCTTGAGGACCCTCGATCACGCGCTCGGACTTAAAGAGTCCCGCCTCGCGGATCCCGTCGAGCGTTCGTTGAAGATGTTGTTTTACTTTTCCGTACATAGCGTTTCCTTTGCGGGCTTGGCGAGCTCTGCGTGAGATAAATCTCTCACGCAAAGTTCGCAAAGTTCGCAAAGCTGTCAAAGAAGGCGAATTAACACCCCGCCCTACATTTCCTCAAAATCCAAAATCACCTTGCCACTGTTTCCCGATCGAATAGCCTCGAATCCCTTCTCGAAATCCCGGTAAGAATACCGGTGTGTTATCACCGGAGAGATGTCGACGCCGGTTTCGAGCAGCACACTCATCTGGTACCAGGTCTCGTACATCTGCCGCCCGTAGATGCCCTTGATATGAAGCATGTTGAAGACGACCGTCTTCCAATCGATCGCGAACTGTTCGGTCGGAATGCCGAGAAGCGCGATTCGGCTGCCGTGAAACATATTGCCGACCATATCCTGGAATGCCGATGGTACGCCGGACATCTCAAAGCCGACATCAAACCCCTCTTTCATACCAAGTTGCTTTTGAACATCCTTCAGGTTCGTCTCGTTCACATTTACCGCCAGCGTCACGTCGCCCATTTTCTCCGCGAGTTTTAGACGATATGGATTTACATCCGTGATCACGATGTTTCGCGCACCGGCGTGACGAGCGACGGCGGCGGCCATGATGCCGATCGGCCCGGCTCCCGTGATAAGAACGTCCTCACCGAAGACCTCGAATGCGAGCGCTGTGTGAACCGCATTTCCGAACGGATCGAAGATGGCGGCGACTTCGAGGTCGACATCATCCTTGTGCCGCCAGATATTGGTCATGGGCACCGAAATGAATTCGGCAAACCCACCGTTCGTGTTGACCCCGATCCCGCGGGTATTGGCGCACAACGCTCGCCTGCCGGCCATGCAGTTTCGGCATCGGCCGCATACCAGGTGTCCCTCGGCGCTGACGATGTCGCCGATCGTGAAGTCATTGACGTTCGAACCGATCTCTACGATCTCGCCGACGAACTCGTGACCGATGACGGTCGGGATCTTTATCGTCGATTGGGCCCACGAGTCCCAGTTGTAAATATGCAGGTCAGTGCCGCAGATCCCGCCCTTCTTGACTCGGATCATCACATCGTTGATGGTTAGCTCCGGTTCCGGAACGTCCTCGATCCACAATCCCGGCTCGGCTTTGCTCTTAACAATCGCTTTCATGCAGTTTTCGTGATTACAGGAACAACGGCAATGATAACAAACCGTCAGCCTGGACGAGAAACGATGGCCCGTTTTCCTTTCGTGTTTTTTCGTGTGTTTCGCGTGTTTCGCGTGTTTCGTGGTTTCGTCGGAAAAGGACACATAACCACGAAGCATACGAAGTCACGTCACGATTTTGAAACGGCTCCGGGTTTGTGTTCTGTCTTGTTCGTGTGATTTAGTGTGAATTAGTGGTTCCAGATACTTGCGACAGACTGGAACCACGAACCCACACGAAATTACACTAAATGCGCCCTCATTTTGAACATCCGAACACACGAAGCACACGAAAAGAGAGTTTCCCGATATCGCCCTTACTTACGTGCGGGCTTTTGCAACTGCTGGTAAAATTGCATCGGCCACTGTAAATTGTTCGCCCTTTCCGGTTATTCTTACTTTTTATGTCTGACGAGAAAGCACAGGTCGAGGCGGCCCGCGCCGCGTTCGCAAGCGATTTCGAGAGGTTTGCGAATACCAATCTGAACGGCGCTGCGCTTGCCGACGCGGAGGCTTTATTGCGCGACGTTAACGATCTCAAGGTTCGCCACACCGGTAAAAAATCTGCGCTCGCCGCGGCAAAGAAATTGATCGGAAAGGTAGCGGCAGGAGAGCGGGGCGAGTTCGGACAGCTTGTACAGTCGGTCGAGAGCGAGATTGTTGCGCGGATCGAGGGCACCGAAGCGAAGCTGAACGGGTTCATTTCGAACGCAAGGACCGAGCTCGAGCGGCTGGATGTTACGATCCCCGGCCGGCGCCCTCCGGTGGGACACCTGCATCCGATCACGATCGTCCGTCAGAAGATCGAGGACATATTCGTGTCGATGGGATACGCGATCGAGGACGACCGTGAGATCGAGACGGATTACTACAACTTCGACGCTCTGAATATTCCCGAAGGTCACCCGGCCCGCGAGTCGCAGGACACGTTCTACACAACCGAGGGCTTTGCTCTTCGCTCGCAGACCTCGACGGTGCAGATCCGCGCCATGGAACGCCGCGGGGTTCCGATACGGATCCTCGCTCCCGGTAAAGTCTACCGGCGCGACACGCCGGACATGACGCATGTGCCTATGTTCCATCAGCTCGAAGGCCTGTGCGTCGATAAAGGGATCACGATGGCGCATCTGAAGGGTACGGTCACGGAATGGCTGCGGCGTCTGTTCGGCAAGGACACGAAGACGCGTTTTCGCCCGAGCTATTTCCCTTTCACCGAGCCGTCCGCTGAATTCGATTTCTCGTGCTTCAAATGTCATGGGACCGGAAAGTTCGACGACGCGCGCTGTCGTCCGTGCAAAGGCTCCGGCTGGATCGAACTAGGCGGTTCGGGAATGGTGCATCCCAACGTATTGCGGGCTGTCAACGTCGATCCGCAAGCCTATTCAGGCTTTGCGTTCGGCTTCGGCCTCGATCGGATGGCCGCATTGATGTACGAGATCGACGACATCCGGCATTTGTTCGACAACGACGTCAGGTTTCTGGAGCAATTTCGGTGAGTAAAAATATTTCATTCATCCTCGTTTTCGTTGCTTCACTGATTCTACTGTTGCCGACCGTTTCGACGGCTTGCGGTTGTATGGATGTATGCACTGGCATCGAAACGCAAAGACAGTGTGCGCAGAAATCCGTTAAGCAGAGTGGCGGTGCGTTATACGGAACGGTAGTTGAAGTCACAGCAGACCAGTCGGGTACCAACCAATCCGGCGCCGATGCATGGTACTACGTCGCGAAATTCAAGGTTGAGAGGTCCTGGAAGTATCGGACCGCAGAGTTCGTTTACGTCCGATCGTACACGGACAACGGCGCGAATTGCGGTGTCACCTTAGAACTCGGCAAATCGTATTTGTTATTCACCCGTACCGACGCCGGCCAGAGAGCGTTTGTTTCGGGATGCGATGTCGGTCCGACTAGTTACGCTGAATACCTTGGCAGGGGCAAGAAACCCTATAGCAAAAAATCTGAATGAACATCAGCTATAAATGGCTAAAGGATCTGATCGACGTCAACCTCTCCGCCGAAGAGTTGGCGGCGCAATTGACGCGTGTCGGAATCACGGTCGAGGGTATTCAACCGCATGGCGACGATTTCGTTCTGGATATCGATCTGACATCGAACCGGCCGGATTGCCTGTCACATCTCGGCGTCGCGCGCGAGATCGGCGTGATCACCGAGCGGAAATTGAAAAGCGGGTCCGAGCCGGACGCGGATGCAACCGAGATCCCGATCCCCGCCGTGCTTGCGTTCGACGTAGTGTCGATCCAGGACGCTGACCTTTGTCGCAGATTCACTGCACGTATTATCAACAACGTGAAGATTGGCCCCTCGCCCGAATGGCTCGTAAAACGGCTTGAAGCGATCGGCGAGCGCTCGATCAACAACGTCGCCGATATCACGAACTATGTCATGCACGAGCTTGGTCAGCCGATGCACTCGTTCGATCTCGATAAGCTCGCGGGCAATCGGATCGTCGTGCGGCGCGCGAAGGCGGGAGAGACGATCAAGACACTCGACGACGTCGACAGGAAGCTGGACGAAACCATTATCGCGATCTGCGATGCCGAGAAGCCGGTCGCGATCGGCGGCGTAATGGGCGGACTTGATTCGAGTATCACCGAAAGCACGACGAACGTCTTGCTCGAGGTAGCGTATTTCAAACGTGAGAATATCCGTCACACGTCACGCAAACTCAATCTCGCGACCGAAGCGAGCTACCGGTTTGAACGCGGGGTCGACATCGAGAACCTGATCAATGCGTCGAACCGTGCGGCGGAGCTGATCTGCGAACTAGCGGGTGGTGAGCTTGGCAAATTCGTAGATCTCTATCCGGTTAGGGCGGAGCCGAAAGAAGTTCAGTCGGCCAACATCTCATTCGCGGTCGAACGACTCACGGGTCTGAAGGTGCCGGAGACGTTTTGTCTTCGGATACTGCAGTCGCTAGGTATCACGTCGAAGGAAAACGATCCCGCGACGTTCGTTTCACCATCCTGGCGGCACGACATCGCTATTGAAGAGGATCTTGTTGAAGAGGTCGCCCGCCATGTGGGATATGAGAAGATCGCCGACGAATTGCCTCCAGCCTACGGCGCCGGCGAATATCAATCGGCCGAGCTGCGGAAGCGGATGCTTAGACGATCTCTCGCGGATCTGGGTTTTAACGAGGCCGTCTCGTACAGCTTTATCGACGCAAGGTCCGACGGCCGGTTTGAATCCGTCCCCGGCCTGTTGGACGAAAGCACCGAAGATAAGTTTATTACGCTACGCGATTCAGTTATCGAAGGTGCCGTGCGAATGCGACCGACATTGTTGGCGGGGCTGCTTGACGCCGTTCGGTTGAACTTCAATCAGCAGCGTCGCGATCTGCGTCTTTTCGAGATCGGAAAGTCGTTTGCTGCCAGATCGGGTGAGGACGGTCTTCCGGCGGAGCACGAACTACTTAGCATTGTTTTGACCGGTGGCGAAGCTCTCGCGAACCGGGCCATAAACAATCGTGAGACGGATTTTTACGATGCAAAAGGGGCCGTCGAATTGGCCCTCGACGCGATCGGATTCAGCGATCCGGAGTTTGGGGCGAGTGAAGTGGAGCATTTGCGTAGAGGTCAATCGGCGTCCATCTCGATAAACGGTAAAAAGGTTGGCAGCATCGGAAGGCTTTGCGAGGAATTATCGGCGGATTACAAGTTTAAGCAACCTGTATATGTTGCCGAGCTCGATCTACAAACGGTTCTTGCCGAGAAAACTTCGCCGGTTCTATATCACACTTTGCCGAAGTATCCTGCGATCGTACTCGATGTTTCGCTGCTTGTGACGCGGTCAACGACCTTTGAAGAAATCAGACAGTCGATCATTCGACAGGGGCGCGAGCTTTGCCGCACCATCGAATTCGTAGATATTTATGAAGGAAAAGGCATAGGAGCGAACGAACGCTCACTTACGATTCGACTGGAATACCGCAGCGATGAGCGTACGTTGATCGAGTCCGACGTCGATGAAGTTCACAATCAAATTTTAGAAACCGTAGAGAAAGATCTAAATATTCATCGAAGGTTCTAAATTTTCGTAAAACAACTTGAACTTTAAAACAAAACTTCACATAATCGTAACCCTATAGATTTTCACAACCCGCACTTTTTGGAGATACTTGATGAACGGCCTAACGGGAATGGAGAAGTTCTCTCATCTCGAAGATAAAATTTACCTCACGATCGAATTCGCCAAGCGGATCCGGGAAGAGAAAGAAAAGATTGAACAGGAAACCAGCGATCTGCGTCGCGAGGCTGTTCATCTTCGAGAAGAGAATGATAGGCTCTCCGAGAAAGTAAACGGCCTGCTTTCCGAACGTGACGCCATTCAGTTAAAGGTCGAGGCAATGCTCGATGCAATGACGATAATCGACGCCGAGGTCGCCGAGGCTGTTGGGAGATAACCGGAATGATCGCGGGAAA
Source organism: Pyrinomonadaceae bacterium (assembly GCA_046714595.1). Lineage (GTDB taxonomy): Bacteria > Acidobacteriota > Blastocatellia > Pyrinomonadales > Pyrinomonadaceae > OLB17. Next base: position 7,055 of record JBKKAS010000305.1, read on the forward strand.
GAGTAAGGCCGATTCGGCCGAACAAACCATCAGGGTAGAAATATATAATCAGAATTACAGTATTCGTTCCGACGGCGACAACGAATACATAATGGATCTGGCCGACTATGTCGACGGAAAGATGCGCGAGATCGCGTCTGGTACGCTTACGGTCGATTCATTGAAGGTCGCTATCCTCGCGGCGCTCCACATCGCCGACGAATTCCACCAGCTAAAAATGCAGCAACAACAGTCCGATATGCAGCTTGCGTCGCGAAGCGCAGAGTGTACCGACATGCTCGACCGCATCCTGAAAAACAGAGACCTCACACCGCCGCAAGAACTCGAAGTAGAGCAATAATAAGTCCCAAGTCACAAGTCCCAGGTCCCAGGGTCGCTAGTCCCTGTGGGACTTCGGACTTGGGACTTGGGACTTGGGACTTGGGACTTGGGACTTCGGACTTGGGACTGGTATAGTCATTTCAGGCGAAAGATACTTCTGCGTATCTCGTCACCGAACGCACTAATAATTGAGCCAACACTTGAATTGCGGGAGGCGAATGCCGAAGTCGGTGCAAACTTCCATGTTGAAGATTTGCCATAGATGACGGCTTGGATGTTCCCTAACGGGAACAGAACGCCGCCCACCTGATCACACAGGTTCAATTCAAGCGTTCGGAACGGATGACGTGGTTCCTTTCGCTATTCTCTTGCCGATTCTTCTTCGAGTTCCCTTCGTATTTCCTCAGCCATCTTCGCTTCTTCAAGCGCCAGCGGAAGCTCGGCGGCCCGAGCGGAAAGTTTTTTCAGTGCCAGTTCTGAATCCGCCAGATTCGAACCCCGTATCACAGCTGCCTCGATCATTTGAAGTCTCGACTCGGCTTCTGCGAGCATCAGCTTCGCTTCTTCGTTGATCGAGCCGATCTTTTCCACATCACGCTGGATCTCGACACTAAACTTCGCCGCGCTATCCGAATTAAGCCGCTTTAACTGTTTTATTTTCGACTGTCGACGTTTCGCTATCAACAGTTCCTTTTTGGACGACCTTACGATCCGTGTCGCCGTAAGACGCGACGCCAATGTTTCACGGTAGGCATCGAGGAGCATCGGATCCGTCCGCATTTCTTTCAACGCGCGTTTCTCGTTTGATTTCAGTTCGTGTCGAAACCAGTCAATCTCCTCGGCTTTTATTCCATCGGCAGCGATGCGCTCGCGCATTTCGTGCGTCCAGTTTGAATGTCGGTACGCAAAAAACCCCGAGAGACCCAATCCGACCACGAAACCAATGATTGTCAGAATGAGCCCAATAAAGAAAAACGTCGCGGCGACCGGCGGCGTCGCTCCGAAGATGAACATCAACAGAAGGAAGACAATGGCCGGTGCGCCGGCAAGAAGGAAGGGCGCCGAGAAGGCGCCGATCTTGAAGTTTCGGCCGCGAGCCAGATCACGTTTTGAGATATCGTACTTGGTTACGATTTCGTCCATTTTGATGGATTTTACTTTACAAGCCGTGCAAACTTAATTCAAACATTCGGCATCACAAACTTTAATTAGCTCAACGAATTATATTAGACTAGCGGTGCTGTATCCGGCCGGATCGAAAGTATGACAAAGAACGTATTTTCCTCGCTTTTGGCATCGCTGGTAATAGCGAGCGCGGTATTTGCTCAAAAAGAAGGCGACCGCGAGGGACAGCGTGTCAGAACCGTGTCGATCCCGATCTCGATCTTCACCAAAGAGGAATTAAGAGCGGGCCGCACCGAGGAATTTATCCAGGCCGACCGTCTCATCGTAAAAGAAGACAAAGACGAGCAAACCATTCTTTCCATCCGAAACGTCGAGGATGCTCCGCTTTCACTAGCCATTCTTATCCAGGACGACCTTTCGTCGTCGTTCAATCTGCAGATCAAAGATCTGAAAGCGTTCATTCGCGGCCTGCCGAAGGGCTCGCGCGTCATGGTCGCATATCTGCGGAGCGGTAGCATGCAGATCAGGCAAAAGTTCACGGATGATCTTGAGCTGGCCGCGAAGTCCCTGCGGATCGTAGCCTCAAGCTCCTCGGTGGCTCCGCTAAACCCATTCGAGAGCGTCGTCGATGCTCTCAATCGGTTCGATGCACTGCCGGCCGGGCGCCGGGCGATCCTGCTAGTCTCGGACGGACTGGACGTGACGCAAGGGCTTTCGAACTCGACACCGGGACAGAGCCTCGATCTCGAGCGCGCTATAACACGTGCGCAAAGACGCAGCGTTGCCGTGTTCTCTTTTTACACTCCCGGCAGTTTTACCGAGGGTGGTGATTCCAGACTGGTTCTGAATGGTCAGGGTTCGCTTGCAAGGCTCTCGGACGAGACCGGTGGACGGGCATTTTTTCAAGGCTCGATGGCACCGATCAGCTACCTGCCATTCTTCCGCGATCTGACGTTACTGCTAAACCGACAGTTTCTTCTATCCTACCTATCGACCCATATGAAGCGGGGCTATCACCGGGTCGAAGTGCTCAGCACCAATCCGGTCGTAAAGATCGAACATCCTAAAGGCTATTATTATCGCTAGGTCTATTTAAGCCGCGTGCTGCACGAAGGGCAGATGTGGACGTCTTCCTTGATCAGCAGACCGACCCAGAACAACGGAAAGAACACGACGAGGAGTACAGCGAATACGACCCAGCCGTTCGTCGAGATCCGTCGGTCGATGCGAGGCAAAAATTGGCTCATGCAGTTCGGGCAGCGGTAGTTCCCTGTCATGTACCGTGGGCTTGCCGTAGCGAGCGAACCGGCACCCTGCGCGTTCCATGAGTTGTTAATGTTTTGCCCGGGCCCGGATGATGTTTTGCGCGCCTCGGCTTGAGTCTGAAACTCATCGGTCTTCCAGGAATACGGTCGCGGAGCCTGGTAATCGTAGGACTGCTGATGCATCGACTGACGCACGAGGAATTTTGTTCCGCAGAAGCGGCAAAACTGACTCTCAGGTGCGTTGGCCTGTCCGCAATTCTGACATTGGATCATAGAAATATTGAGCGTGAGCTCCATCAATTCTCTAACGCATCATACTACGGAAAGGTTCAAAATGAACTGTGAACTGTGAACTGTGAACTGTGAACTGTGAGCTGTGAGCTGTGAATGGTGACCGTAAGTAAGCCTTCTGCCTTCCGCCTTCTGGCTATTGCCTTCCGCCTTCATCCTTGAAACCTGATTCTCTCGCCGGTACTGATCGCCGAATAAACCGACTCGACCAACTCTACTGATTTGAAACCGTCATCAGCCGTGACCGGCGGTGATGTGCCGTTCAGGATCGAATCGATAAACGCACGATCTTCCTGGACGTAACCCCATCGCTCTTCCTTTTCGGTCATGTGCCAGGACATCGTCTCGAAATTCGCGTCTATCCCACGGGAATCCAAAAGGCGCTCCATCTCTTCGGTCATGATCGTGCGGTGATGGCAAAACACTTCGATACGCTCGAATGGAAAATGCCAGCTGGCATCCGACGACGAAGCGAAGGTACAGTGAAAGCCGCTCTTGAACTTGAAGATTATCGAGAACTCGTCGAGCTCCGGATACTCGTGCTGCGAGCCGTATGCGGTGAGTTCTTCGATCTCGCCGAACTGGAAACGCATCATGTCAAAAAGATGGATCGTCGTTTCGTATAGAAACCCGCCGGTAACGTTGACGTCTCCGGTCCAGACGGGATTCTTCAATTCGCCGCGGTTCATTTTGATATGGGCCGAATGGGCTTTGTCACTTCTCAGCTCGTGTTTCAAGTGGACATACACCGGAGCAAATCTTCGATTGTGACCGACCTGGAAAACGCCCGTTCCCCCTTTTGCCGCATCCCGCAATTCGGCGGCGTCGGCGACACCAATGGAAAATGGCTTTTCACAAAAAACATGCTTGCCCTCGGCGATCGCATGAAGCGCGATCTCCTTGTGCGTCTTGTTTGGTGAGCAGACCAGGACAGCGTCGCAGTTTTCCAAAAGCTCTTCGCGCGTAGCGCACACTTTCCCGCCGATAGTCTTTGCAGTTTGAGCCGCGCGCTCAGGAATGAGGTCGTAGAGCGCGGCGACCTCCGCGCGATCGTCACGCGAATAGATCCTTCCGTGCACGTTCCCGATGTAGCCCGTGCCGATAATTCCGATTTTTACTTTTTCCATAAAAAGAAACTAACCGCCGAGATGCAGAGACGCCGAGAAATCAATTAACGAACGACGACCGCCCTAGGGCTGATACCAACCCACTTTCTAATCCTGAAACTCCTCTGCGTCGCCGCGTCTCGGCGGTAGAACCAGTTGTCACCAACTGCCTCCGGCGGCATGTTGTCCAAGACCGAGAACCCTTTCCGTCGCGGCTTTCGCTTTTCTTGCCACTTCGTAGGGATCCTGGTCCCAGTATTCCGGACGAAAGATCTCGATACTCACCATGCGGTCATACCCGATCTTGTCGAAGTGTGCTTTGATCTCAGCGATCGGGAGTATTCCCTCACCGGGATATAGCCGCTGAGCGTCCGTGAGCTGGTCCTTCGGCAGATTCTCGGCGTCATTGATGTGAAAGATGAAAAGCTTTTCGGGCTTCATCGAATCGATCGCTTCGAATGTCGAGTTGCCGGCGTAAAAGTGAAATGTGTCGATCACGTTACCGACGCTATTGCGGTTCACCTTCTCGACGATCTCGTTGCAAAGATCCAGTGTCTGCACTGAGCAATCAGTTTGCCCGAGAAACTCAAACGCCAGCGAGACGCCGTATGGCTCAGAGATGTCGGCAAGCTCGTTCAGCACGCTAACCGATTCGTCGATGATCTGCTCCTTCGTCGCACCGTCGGGTAGCTTGCCGGGCACGACGACGATATACGGGCACGCAAGCTGTCCCGCGATGGCGGACAGCTCACCGCATTGTGCCTTTATCGATTCGTAATCCGCCGGCGTGCGAAACGTAATATGCTCGATCGAGTTGATCGAGTAAGGCTCCACATTATTCTCAGTGAGAAGCGTTCGGAGGTCGGCGATAGCATGCGTCTCAAGGAATGTGCGCAGTTTCGAAGCCCAAAGCTCGACAAGGTCGTATCCGGCTTGTCCGGCAGCTCGAATATCCGTCTCAAGATCGGCGTGCATCGTAGTCGCGCCGTTCAGTGCAATTTTCATATCGTCTCCAAAAGTAAAATCGAATTTTAGCATGCCGTCCGTTCTGAGTCCCGCGTTTGGGCGGCTATTTTTCACGCAGAGTGCGGGGAGTCCGCAGAGCAGGAACATTCTTTCTCCGCGAACTTTGCGGGCTCTGCGTGAAAAACTTGCTTACGAGGTCGCTCCACGCATGAACTCAAAACGCGCCATACAACCTCCCCAATTGCCTCTCCGTCTAACATTCGGGTAAATTAAAGCCTGACCCGTTCGCTCTTCCGGCTTTACCAATTATGAAAAGTTTGCTCGCCACACTAGTCGCACTTGTGATCCTCGTTTCGTCTTCCCTCGCCCAATCATCCGACGCTGCTCTTCGGCGTGCGATGCGTCTCGACAACGACCAACGCGACTCAGCGGGAAAGCTTCCGAGACTCGATGCCGCCGAGCATCTCTCGCGGGCAGAGACTTACATGGCGAACCGACTGTTCCCGCAGGCTCGGGAGCACTGGCAGATCTTTTTCGACAATTATCCGAATGATGCTGGGATGCCAAAAGCCTTGTTCGGCACAGCTCGTTCGTATATGTGGGAACGCCAGTATGACAAGGCGGTGTTCTGGTTCGAGAAACTGAACGGTGACAAGTCAAAGGACGGCCGCGAGGGTTTGGCGTTCAAGGGTGCGTCGCTCGTGCGTTTGGGAAAAAACCTTGAGGCGGCGAAAGTTTACGAGCAATACACGCAACTATTCCCGACCGGCGAGCGGATCGAGTCGGCTCACCTAAACTTGATCGACGCATATCGCGAAGCGGCCAAGTATGACGACGCAAATCGATGGGTCGATCGGACCGTCGCTAAGTTCGCCGGTAAGCCGGCCGAGGTAAATGCGCTGCACGGACGGTTGCGGATGGAGATCCATCGCGAACACTGGAATGAAGCGATCACCACTGCCGAGATACTTCTCAACGGCAGAGGCTTCGCCGGATCAATGGCCGGTAGCGACGAGATCAAGTTTCTGCGCGCATTCGCACTCGAAAGGGCAGGACGCAAAGGTGACGCGATGAACGGTTACGCCTCGATCAGTAGAAGTTATTCGTCCTATTACGGCGGGCTTGCCGATGACCAGCGACGCGACAACGACACTGCCGACGGTCCGATGGCAGCAAGTTACTACACCGATAATCCGGTGATGTACCGAGCCGAGCTCCTTCAGGCGTCGAAGAAGTATAAGATCGATCCCCGTTTTCTGCTCGCCATCATGAAGCAGGAAAGCTCGTTCAAAGCCGGAGCCAAATCGCCCGCCGGTGCGCGCGGTCTGCTTCAGCTTGTTTACGACACCGCGATCAAATACAAGTCAAAAGCAGGATATCCTAACCTCCAGCCCGATCAACTCTACTCACCAACGGTGAACATTGCCGTCGGTGCGGCGTACGTCGCCGATCTCAAGTCGCAATTTGGCGGCCTCTATGAAGCCATCGCGGCGAGTTACAACGGCGGCGAGGACAATGCGGCCCGTTGGCTTGGCCGCAGTAAACCGAAAGAGCCGGGTATCTTCGCGTCCGAGGTTGGCTTCGCCGAGACGAAAAATTACGTCTTCAAGGTAATGAATAACTATCGCGTTTACCGCACGCTTTACACCGAAAACCTCGAGAGGCGTTAGGTGCTTGCACAACGACGACGATCGCCCGTGGTCGGACAAGGGAGCGGAATGTTGCGGACAACGCCTCTTATTCTTCCCAGTCGCCCTGACCTTCACGCTCGACGTGGTAACCCACACCTTCGAGATGTTTGTGCACATCCCGGCCATGCCTTTCGTCCCGAACCTCGAGGATCATCTCGATTCCGGTATAACCAAGAGGGGCCAGCCAGATAGCGCGCTGGTGGTTGACCTCGATGACGTTGGCGCCCGTTTCAGCAACATGGTCGAGCATCGCAGCCAGCGAACCCGGACGATCGAGGACCAGCAGTTTGAATACGACGTACCGACCCTGGCGAACAAGTACCTGCTCGATGACTCGGGCGAGTAAATTGCCGTCGATATTGCCGCCGCATAAAACGGTACAGACTTTATCATTCGGGTTTAGATCTACCTTTCTGGCGATGAGTGCTGCGACCCCCGCCGCTCCGGCGCCCTCGACGACCAGATGTGCGTTCTGCACACAATGAAATATTCCACGCGCGATCTCTTCCTCACTGACCTCGACTACCTCGTCGACAAACTCCTTAATAATCGGCAGCGTCAGCATCCCCGGCCGCTTGACGGCGATGCCGTCGGCAATAGTCGGCAGGTGCGTCGCTTCGACCGGCTCACCGGCCTTTAATGAAAGATTTACTGGGGCAACATTCTCGGCCTGAACGCCGATAACCCGAACGTTCGGTATCAGGCTCTTCAGCGCGATGGCGATACCGGAGATCAACCCGCCACCGCCGATCGGCACGACGATTACACCGACATCGGGCAGCACGTCGGCGATCTCGCATCCGATAGTTCCCTGTCCCGCGATCACCCGCTCGTCGTCGAATGCATGGACGTACGTGTAACCGTGCTCGCGGCCGAGTTCACGAGAATACGCGACCGCTTCATCGAACGTCGCACCGTAGAGAATCGCTTCGGCACCGTGACTCCGCGTTGCGACTACCTTCGTCAGCGGAGCGAACTCCGGCAGGACGATCGTCGCCTTGATGTTGTGTAACTTGGCTGCAAGTGCGACTGCCTGAGCATGGTTGCCCGCCGATCCGGTGACAACGCCGCGCCTTTTCTCGTCGTCCGAAAGACGCGAGATGGTATTGTACGCTCCGCGAATTTTGAACGAGCCTGCCCTTTGCAGACATTCCGCTTTCAGATAGACGCTCGCACCAAGCTCACCGGAAAGCTTTTCATCGGAGATCACCGGGGTAAGGTTAATTGTGTCTTTGAGGATTCTGCGGGCGTCCTGAATATCAGAGAGTTTCACCGTCATAGCTGCGGCAAATTATAAGGCAAAGCCTTGCGATTGCAAAAAATCGGAGCCGGATCAAGCGATGGAAAGAAGTCGAGGATAGCTGAAGTCGATAATGTGGATAATGGTATGTCTACTGAGCTTTGTCCCGGTTCCGATTTTTTTGAAAAGAACTTATATCCTGCCCTTGGATCGCCAACTGCCCTTGTTGTGCTCCACCTAATAACGCGGTAAGGAGCGGCAAATTGTATCAGCCGGCGAAAATAGTTTATATTTGCTCTACTTAATCCAGCGGAGGACAAAATGGAGCTATTCGGCGTAGGTGCCATCTTTCTATTATTTCTGGGAATCGCGCTGCTTACGGTGGCGTGGAAAACGATCAAGATAGTTCCGCAATCGAGTGTCTTACTAATCGAGCGGCTTGGCCGCTTTCATCGTATTGCAGCGAGCGGCCTTAATATCATCGTGCCATTTTTCGAATCACCGCGAGCCGTTTACTGGTTGAACAGCAGGCCGGGCATTACGTCCATCGATCTTCGAGAACAGTTCATCGATCTGCCGCCGCAGCCCGTTATCACGCGCGACAACGTTACCATTAATGTCGACTCGGTTGTTTACTGGATGATTACCGACCCGGTCAAGTCGGTGTACGAGATCAACGACCTCGTCGGCAGTATTGTGCAACTGACCATTACTGGAATGCGCTCTGTAATGGGCGAGATGGATCTCGATCACACTCTTTCGTCGCGCGATGCCATCAATTCCAAGCTGCGTCTTATTCTCGATGAGGCGACCGACAAGTGGGGAGTAAAGGTCACACGCGTCGACGTAAAGAACATCAGTCCTCCCGAAGACGTTCGGCTTACGATGGAAAAGCAGATGACGGCTGAACGTAATCGTCGAGCGCTGATCCTGCAAGCTGAGGGTGACAAGCAGGCGGCTATCACGCGTGCCGAGGGTGAGAAGCAGGCGGCTGTAACGCGGTCCGAAGGAAACAAGCAATCGGCCATCCTTGATGCGGAGGGAGCTGCGCAGGCCCGCTTGGTGGCCGCGAGCGCCGAGGCCCAGGCCATCAATCAGATCAGTCAGGTCGTCGGCAGTCCCGAAAAGACGACGCAGTATTTGATAACCGCCCGGTACATCGAATCGCTTCGCGATATGACACGAACACAGAATGCGAAAGTGATCTTTATGCCGATGGAAACGTCTACTATGCTTTCCAGCATTGGCGCGATCAAAGAAGTGCTTGGCGAGACCGGCGAGAAGAGTGAAGCTCCACCGACTACGCCGCGATCTCCGCGAGAATTGAATAAGTAAACTTTAGAGTGAGAACATGTCCAGACTATTCGCTTTGCTTTGTATATTAACTGTCGGATGCGTGGCTTTCTTTCTCAGTCAGACGCCACGAATTTCCGCGGGCTCCCCATCTATCTTTGACTTCAAAATGAAGGACATCGACGGCAAGGATGTGAAGCTGAAAAAATACAAAGGCAACGTATTGCTCGTCGTTAACACGGCCAGCAAGTGCGGTTACACGCCGCAGTACGAGAGCCTTCAGGCGACATTCGACAAATATAAAGATAAGCGATTTTATGTCCTAGGTTTCCCCGCGAATAATTTCGGCGGACAGGAGTCGGGGACCGAAGCTGAGATCAAGGAATTTTGCACCTCGAAATATAAGGTGACGTTTCCGATGTTTGCAAAGATCTCCGTCAAAGGTGCTGACAAAGATCCGCTATATGCCTATCTGACCGATCTGCAAATTAATCCCGTTTATGGCGGCGATATAACGTGGAACTTCAACAAATTCCTGATCGACCGGAACGGCAAGATCGTTGGCCGCTTTACTTCAAAAGAGAAGCCCGACGGTGACGCGGTAACGGCCGCGATCGAGGAAGCTCTCGCGGCTAAGTAGTTTAGTCCGGGCGAAAGTTTGCTCTTGATACAACCGAATACACAGAGCCCGTAGGCTGAAGTTTGCTTTCGTATATAACGACGCCCGTGACTTCAAATTCGACGGGCTTTACTTTCGCCTTGAGATGCTCACTCACGAGATCTTTCGAGCTTCCCGGCTGGCGTAGCCGACCGAGGGTTACATGCGGCCTGAACTCTTTCAATTCACCAGTAAAACCCAGCGTGTTACAAACAGCATCGACCTCATCAAATATGGAAATGATCGCGTTAGAGCGGTCGGCTACGCCTGTCCAAAGAATTCGAGGCCGCGAGCGCGAGGGAAACACGCCCGTGTCTGACAATCTGGCTTTAAACTCGGAGTGCCGCGATGTGGTCTCGGTTAGATGCTCTTGCAATTCGCCCATGGTCCCCGCTTCGACATCACCCAGGAATCTGAGCGTGATGTGAAGTTTCTCCGGTCGTTCCCAGCCAACGCGAACCTGCGCAAATTCTCGTCGTAGGTGATCGATGTGACGGCTGCACACAGATCTGGCCGCATCGGAGATATCGACCGCGATAAAAATTCTTCTGCCGCTCATTTTGCGGGTTATTTTACGCGCTGATAAAATTCTCACCAACTTATGAAGTTTATTAAGGTCCTCTTTGCCCTACTCATCGTCGCGATCCTTACCGTTGTCGGAATTTCATTTTGGCTATACAGCTCGCTTACGACGGCGCACACACACGATAAGGCAAACCAGTTTATCGTCATCGAAAAAGGCTCGCCGCCGTCGGCTATTATCGACAAGCTTGCCGCCGAAGGCATTCTCGCGAAACCGTTTGCGACCAAAACATATCTCAGGACTATCGGGGACCCGACAAAGCTTCAGGCCGGTGAGTACCAGTTTTCCTCTCCGATAACGCCGCTCCGGGTTCTTAAGGAGTTAGAATCAGGTGAGACGCAGACGATCAAGCTGACAATTCCCGAAGGCTTCACGCGCTTCGATATTGCAAAACGGATCGTTGAGAGATTTGGGAACCCACCTGCTACCGCAGGTGGTATTGACAGAACGCCCGTGACGGAACAAGAGGTCCTGCTTTTGATGGAGGACACGAGCCTGATCCGCGACATCGCACCCGAGGCGCGCAACCTCGAAGGCTATATGTATCCGAGTACGTACAGCTTGCCACGCGAAGCGAAACCTGCGGACGTTATCAAGACGATGGTCGAGCAGTTTCGTAAAGTCTGGAAGCCGGAATGGAGCGCGGCTGCGAAAACGATCGGACGCACTTCGCATGAGATCGTCACGATCGCATCGCTGATCGAAACCGAGTCCGGCGTCGAGAGCGAGCGCACGATAGTTTCGTCCGTCATTTACAATCGTTTGTCGAAGAGCATTCCGCTCGGCATCGATCAGACCGTCGTCTACATCGCCAAGATGCAGAACCGATGGGAAGGTACCATCAACCGCAGCGACCTCGACGCCGACTCGCCCTACAACACCCGCAAATACGGCGGAATTCCGCCCGGCCCGATCTCGTCCGTTTCCGAAAGCGCGATCGCCGCGGCACTCAATCCAACAAAGACCGATTACATCTACTACGTTCGGAACGTGCAACTCGACGACGGCTCACATTGGTTCTACGCGTCAGCCTCCGAGTTTGAACGCGGTAAGGCCGAGTATCAGCGTTGGCTGGAGAAAGAGAGGCAAGAAAAGCGTCAATCAGAATCCAACCAGCAATGATCAAACTCCTCGCACTCGATCTCGACGGAACACTCCTCAATTCAAAGGGCAAGATCCCGGAAGCAAACAGTGCAGCGATCCGGGCGGCTGAGGATCGCGGTGTCCTTGTGACAATCGCTACCGGACGGCGATTTCGGGACGGACGCCCGCTCGGGCTCGAACTTGAACTCAACGCACCGCTCATTACGCATAACGGCGCGCTTTTGAAGTATGCGGATTCGCTTCAGACAGTCGCGTCCTCGTTGCTCTCGATCGAGACAGCTATCGAGATCGTCACAGTAGGAAAGGAGTTTGGCGGAGACGCTCTTGTGAGCGTGGATCCACACGGGAAAGGGACACTACTTTACGACCGGCTTTCCGACGATAACATCCCGCTTCGGAAATATATCGCGTGGGCCAAAAGGCTTCACGGCCCGGAAGGCGAGGAATCAGTCACCCATGTCGAAGATCTGAATGATATTCTGCACGAACACGAGGTCATCCATATTTCGTTTTCAGGCGGCTGCGAACGCATGGAGCACATGGCCGATTTTCTCAAGAGAGAGCTGGGCAACACGATCACCCTTCTCGCCACCGTCTACCCGCGTCTCGATTTTACGCTCATCGATATTCTTCCGCCCGACGCGTCGAAAGGAAAAGGCGTCGAGAAACTCGCTTTGCTGAACGGACTGACGGCCGAGAATGTGATGGCCATCGGTGATAATTTCAACGATGTCGAGATGCTCGACTTCGCCGGAACCGGGGTCGTGATGGGAAATGCAGCCCCCGGTTTGCTAGAACGTGGGGAATTTTATACAACTGTTAGTAATGATGAGAACGGCGTCGCCGCCGCGATCGAGCGATTTATTTTAAGCGAGGAGACATATTAAGTGGCTAATAGAACCGCGATTATCGAAACAAATAAAGGTACGATCAAATTCGAACTTCTGGAGCAGGACGCCCCGAAGACCACCGAAAATTTTCGGCTTCTCGCCGAAAAGAACTATTTCGACGGCGTGATATTCCATCGGGTGATCAAGAACTTCATGATCCAGGGCGGCGATCCGCTTGGCGAGGGATTCGGCGGTGAATCGGCATGGGGTGGAAAGTTCGATGATGAGATCGATCGCAATTCGCCGCTATACGCGGGCGGTTACGAGAAGGGCACCGTCGCGATGGCAAACTCCGGCCCGAACACAAACGGATCGCAGTTCTTTATCATGCATGTCGATTATCCGCTTCCGCCTTCATACGCGAAATTCGGCCGTGTTACCGAAGGACAGGATGTGATCGACGCGATCGCCGAAATCGAAACAAATCATAAAGACAAACCCGTCGAGCCGGTCGTAATGAACCGGGTGTTTATCGAGGACGCCGCAAGCTAATGCGCGCCGTCCTGCAAAAGGTCTCGCGCGCAAAAGTTACTATTGACGGCGAGACTGCGGGCAAGATCGGGACGGGAATTCTGGTGCTGCTCGGTGTCGGGATCGGCGACACAGAAACCGACGCGACGTATCTCGTTGAGAAAATTGTAAACCTGAGGATCTTTGACGATGAGACGGGCAAGATGAATCTTTCCCTCCGCGATATCGCAGGCGGACTGCTTGTTGTTTCACAGTTCACGCTTTATGCGGACGCCCGCAAGGGCCGCCGTCCATCTTACATCGAAGCGGCCAGACCCGAAGACGCCAATAAGCTTTACGACTTCTTTGTAGCCGAAGCTCGAAAGATCGTGGGTAATGTCGGGACCGGGCGATTTCAAGCGATGATGGATGTCGAGCTTGTTAACGAAGGTCCCGTGACAATAATTTTGGAGAGCCAACACAACTGAATGAGACTTACAATTCTATTTTTTCTAATTGTTCTGATCGCAGCTTGTTCACCAACTTCGAACACCAATCGCAGCAATGCGAACGCCGAGGTAAAAAAAGGCGTTACTCCGGTCG
>JBKKAS010000306.1:0-7590 GCA_046714595.1 Pyrinomonadaceae bacterium
CGCCGAGACACAGAGAAAGGAGGAGGAAAGGCAAGATGCCGCTAGTCGAACGAAGTCCACGCAAACAAACTCCGCGTCTCCGCGTCTCTGCGGTAAAAATCAATTTCCTCATTTCGTCTTCTCCTGGTTGTAGTGGATCACCACACGATTGTTGTCCTTGAAATACTGCTTCATAACTCTTTGGATGTCAGCGGCGGTCACGGCCTGAAGCGCTGTGACCTCGTTATTAACCGCTTTCGGATCGCTCAGATATGCGACCGCACGCTCGATGGCGATCGCTTTGCCGTCATTGGTCTCGCGCGCCCGGATCGCACGCGACACAAGCTGGTTCTTGGCTTTCTCGAGTTCCTTCGCGGTCACGCCGCTGTCCTGGATCTTCTTTAACTCTGCAAGCAACGCCGCTTCAAGATTTTGAGAAGTTCCCTTCTCCGCTCCGATCCCGATGAACGACATTCGGCCGCCCTCGGTATTTAGCTCCAGATCCAGATCGGCTTCCTGCGCGATCTGCTGCGAACGCACAAGCGACTGATACAAACGCGAGCTCTCGCCACCGGATAGGATTGAAGCCGCAAGGCGCAACGCCGGGATATCAGGGCTCATCGTTCTCGGTGCGCGGTAAACGATCGCGGTTGCCGGGAAGGGCACGATCGGTGCGAATTTCTCGAAACGCCTTTCGGTTGTCCATGCAGGCTCGACCTCCGTCACACGCGCGATCTTGGAGTTCGACTTAGGAATGCGTCCTAAATATTTATCGACCCATCCGTCAAACTGTTTCTGATCGAAGTCACCCACAACGACAAGAACTGCATTATCCGGTCGGTAATATTCCTTGTAAAACTTTTCTGCATCAGCCCGTGTTGCGGCAGCGAGCTGATCGAGATCGCCGATCACTCCACGGCGATACGGATGCTTCTGAAACGTGATGTCGTCGAGCAGCCAATACAGGCGCCCGTACGGCGGATCGAGAACGCTCTGGCGATACTCTTCCTGAACCACCTTTCGTTCGGACAGGAAGTTTGCCTCATCCACATTCAGATTGACCATCCGGTCCGATTCCGCCCAGAGCAGTGTCTCGAGATGGTTCGACGGGACGACCTCGTAATAGTTTGTGAAGTCGGGCCAGGTAGATGCGTTGTTAAATCCGCCAACGTCCTCGGTCAGACGATCCATCTTCTCGTTCGGCATGTGGCTGGTCGACTTGAACATCATGTGTTCGAACAAATGCGCGAAACCCGAGCGCCCCGGCGGGTCGTTCTTTCCGCCGACGTCATACCAGACGTGGATCGAGACCGTAGGACTCGAGGTGTCCCGAACAGATACGATCCGCATTCCGTTTGCGAGTTTTCGTTCCTTGAGATTGAGCGGCGCGACTTTGATCTGGCCGAATGCAACGCTCGCGAGCGCAATTGCGAACATGAACGCTAGCAATTTCTTCATATTGATGATTCCTTACCGGAGAGTTCTGACGGTATTACGCGGAAAACCGCTGTAATGTTTTTGATGTTCACTACGAAGAACTTAGTTCGCCCGCATTTTACAGGTCTCTGGAATAGAGGCGAACCGAACCAAAATCCTTATAGCTGTCGATAACCGTTTGAAACTGAAAGCCGCATTTCTCTGCGACCTTTATGGACGCCGCATTTTCCGGATGAATGACGGCTATCATTCGTTCGAATCTGAACCTGTCGGCTGCAAGCGATACGATGGCTCGGGCAGCCTCCGTCGCATAACCGTTGCCCCACTGACCAGGATCTATTAAGTAGGCGAGCTCCGCGTCCTTCCTTCCGTCGATATCCTGTTGCAGGATTCCGCACCGACCGATCAGTTTGCCGTTGCTTCTTAAGACAGTTCCCCAGAGGCCAAAACCGCGAGCTTCATAATAAGTCGTGATGTGGTTCGCAACGTTGCCGCGTTCGATCTCCAGCGTGGTTGATCCGCTCCCCATGAACCACATCGTTTCGCTGTCCGAGTAGATGCGAAAGAGGTCTTCGACGTCGTCAGGACGCAGATGACGCAGGATCAAACGATCGGTCTCGGCGACTATCATCTATTGAGCGTAGTCGTAGAATCCTTTTCCACTCTTTCGCCCGAGCCAGCCTGCATCGACGTATTTCCTGAGCAGCGGACAGGGCCGATATTTTGGATCGCCGAGACCTTCGTGGAGAACATTCAGGATCGCGAGGCAAACGTCGAGGCCGATAAAGTCGGCAAGCGTGAGCGGGCCCATCGGATGATTCATGCCGAGCTTCATTATCTCGTCGATCGCTTCCTTCGTCGCCACGCCTTCGTGCAGGGCAAACACAGCTTCGTTGATCATCGGCATCAGAACGCGATTGGCAACAAATCCCGGGTAGTCGTTGCATTCGACCGGCACCTTCCCGAGCTTTTCCGAAATCTCTTTGACCTTGGCGTAAGTCTCGTCCGAGGTCGCAATGCCGCGAATGACCTCGACCAGCTTCATCAACGGAACAGGATTAAAGAAGTGCATGCCGATAACCTTGTCCGGCCGCTTGGTCGCCGCGGCGATCTTCGTGATCGAGATGGATGACGTGTTTGACGAAAGTATCGCGTCCGGCTTCGCTATCGAATCGAGCTTCTCGAAGATCTGTTGCTTGACCTCGAAATTCTCCGTCGCGGCTTCGACGATAAGAGAACAATCCTTCAGATCATCAAGCGACGTCGTAGTCTTTATCCGGCCGAGCGCTTCGCCTTTTTGCTCCTCGGTCATCGTTTCCTTCTTAACGAACCGGTCGAGGCTCTTACCGATGTTCTGCAGTCCGCGATCCAGAAACGCCTGGTCGACGTCGCACATCACAACATCAAAATCCGAACCGGCGGCGGTTTGAGCAATCCCGTTGCCCATCGTGCCGGCGCCAATGACTCCAATAATTTCTGCCATTCCTAAGAGATTCCTCCGATATGTCAGAACCACCTGGGGTGGCGGGTGGTTCGATACTTACCTTTTTCGATCAATGTGTTGTCCGGTCGCCCGATGCGAACCACGTGTCGCAGGTGGATCCGCCTCATTGCCAACTACTGGGGGGCGGTGGCTGCGGTGGAAAATAGTTTCCCTGAGTTGTGCTGCCGCCACCAAGGTAGAACTGCCGCCCGGTTTCGCCAAAAAGAAAGACCAGCCCGAAGACGCCGGCCGCGGTTCCAAGCGGAAAAGAAAGGCACGAGACAATGCTCCCGATTATTCCCCACGTTCTCGCGTTCGGGCGCTCCTTCACTAACTTCCACCCGCCGATGAGCTGAGGGATTATGAAGATCAGCGAAACGGCGAAGATCAAAAGCATGAAAACAAGAAACGCCATGCCTGCGAACTGTTCCTCGTCCTTTTGCGACGTGGTAACCATTGCCACGCCAAGCACGCCGTAGATCAGGCCGAAGATAAACACGAAAACGCCCTGGAGGGCGCCGTGCACCATGAGAAATATACCTGCGAGTTTGTTTTGTTCTTTTGCTGTCATGGCTTCACCTCGATATAAATAAGATCCAGCAGATCGGACGGCCCTACTACTTCCTCTCAACCGCCATCGCGACCGAGTTGCCACCGCCGAGACAGAGTCCCGCGACGCCTCGCTTTGCTCCACGGCGTTTCATTTCGTAAAGAAGCGTCGTAAGAACGCGACCTCCTGAATTTCCGATCGCGTGACCCATGGCGACTGCACCGCCGTTCACGTTGACGAGATCCGGATTAATGCCCAGCTCTTTCATCACACCGAGTGCCTGTACCGAGAAAGCTTCGTTCAGCTCGAAGAGTTCGACATCCTCAAGCGACCAGCCGGCCTTAGCAACCGCACGGCGAACGCCCTCGACAGGTGCGAGCATGATGTACTTCGGTTCGATCCCGGAGACGGCGTACGAGACGATGCGCGCCAGGGGCTCGACACCGAGTTCGGCGGCTTTCTCATTCGACGTAACGACCAACGCCGATGCGCCGTCGTTCACGCCCGGTGCGTTCCCGGCTGTAACAGTCCCACCATCTTTTTTGAAAGCAGGCCTAAGCTTACCGAGCGCATCGACGGTCGTGTCGGGACGAACCGGCTCGTCGTAATCGAGGAGGATCGGGTCGCCTTTCTTCTGCGGAATCTCGATCGGAATTATTTCGTCCTTAAAGTATCCGGCCGCTTGGGCCTCGGCGGCCTTGCGATGAGAGTCGTACGCAAACTGGTCCTGCGTTTCGCGTGTGATCTGATGCTTTTCAGCTACGATCTCGCCGGTGTTTCCCATATGCCAATTCTCGAACGGACACCAAAGACCGTCGTGGATCAAAAGGTCTACGACAGTCTGATTTCCCATCCGGTAACCCTCGCGAGCACCCGGCATTGAGAACGGAATGTTCGACATCGATTCCATCCCACCGGCGACGACAAAATCAGCATCGCCGAGTTTGACTGCTTGCGATGCGATAGCGACCGCACGTAACCCGGAACCGCAAACCATGTTCACAGTCAGCGCTGAAACCTCCGGCGGCAATCCAGCCTTCATCGCGGCCTGCCGAGCGGGGGCTTGTCCGATACCGGCCTGCACGACGCAGCCCATTATTACCTCGTCGATCTTTGCCGGATCGACACCCGCGCGCTTGACGGCTTCTTTGATCGCGATTGCACCGAGCTCCGGTGCGGTAAAACCTTTTAATGCACCCAGAAACTTTCCTGTCGGCGTACGCGCTGCACTAATTATTACTGCCTCTTTGTTCGTAGTCATTGTCGTGTCCTGTATGTATAAAATTTCGGTCCGTCAGCAAATCGTTATTCTCGCATTTGAAATTGTCGTTCGCAATGCCGCCGTAGTCAGCTTCCGGTTCCTCTTTTTCCTCTTGTTCCTCTTATTCCGTGGTTAAGATCAACCCAACCACGGAACAAGAGGAATAGGAGGAAAAAGAAGGACAAGAGAACGATTAAGAACTGACTGTCGCAGCGGCTCAACTACCGATATCCTCGTTCCAAACCTCAGGATTCTCAGCGATATATTTTCTGAGCATCACTGCACATTCGGGAGAATTCAAATCCACCACCTTCACACCGTTCTCCCGAAGCCATTCGATCCCGCCTTGAAAAGTGACCGATTCGCCGACAACGACCGTCCCGATCCCAAATTGCCTAACCAGTCCACTGCAATACCAGCACGGAGCCAGTGTCGTTACCATGACCGTGTTGCGATAGCTTCGCTGACGGCCCGCTTTTCGAAAGGCGTCGGTCTCGCCATGTATTGACGGATCGTTTTCCTGCACTCGTCGGTTGTGCCCGCGGCCGAGGAGTTTTCCGTCACCGTCAAACAAAGCGGCGCCGATCGGTATGCCGCCCTCATCGAGGCCCTTTCTCGCCTCTTCGACTGCAACCTTGAGCATCGAATCGTAGTCCATTGCCAACGATTTTAGCCGTGCAAATGCGTTTATGCTAACCTCGGGTTCATGCTGCACGACTTTCAGCCCGGCGACTTCCTGATCTTTCAGCTTGAGAGCGGCTATGCGCTTTTACGCGTGTTGAACGTTGATAAGGATGAGCGCGATGGCGTGTGGCACCTGATGGCTTACAACGATCTTTTCCTGGATACCGAGATTGCGGACGCCGCACTCGAAGATCCCACGGCTTTGGGTGTCGATCGCTCGCACGTCGCGCTGACAAATCGGGCCTTCGAAAGCACGCCCGTAGCCAAACTGAGAAACATCCCGCTTACCGCGGCTGATCTTTCGGGGTACGAGGGCTGGAGATCTTCCGATGAGCGTCCCGTTTCCGACCGCTCCATTCGTTTACTGCTTGGCCTACGCTAACCGCCGCAGTTCGAGTTCCGTTGTTATCAGATCCAGTTCGCGGCTTACTTGTCCGGAGGTCGAGGTGTTTTCGTGCGCCCGCCGGATCAAATAAGGTACGGCATCAGCGACGGGGCCGTACGGAACATATTTCGAAACGTTATAGCCGTGTTTCGCCAGGATGTAGGAAAGGTTGTCGCTCATGCCGTACAGCTGTGAAAAGAAGATTTGCGGATGATCATGCGCGAGCCCGCGTTGATGCATCATTTGGGCGAGGAGCTGCGTGCTCCGCTCGTTGTGTGTTCCCGCGACAAAGGCTACGTCGTCCAGATGGTCGATACAGTATTCGAGAGCTGCATTATAATCCCTGTCCGTCGCCTTCTTGTCGGGTTGGATCGGCGATTCGTAATCCATCTCGCCCGCCCGCTCACGTTCCTTCTCCATGTACGCACCGCGGACAAGTTTGACGGCACAGACATAGCCGGCGGAATGAGCTTCGCGTCTGGCGTCTTTGAGAAACTGCAGCCGGTCGGTCCGGTACATCTGGAGCGTGTTGTAAACTATCGCGTGCTGACGGTTGTACTTTTCCATCATGGATGTCGCGAGGCGATCGATAGCATTTTGGATCCAGGATTCTTCCGCGTCGATGAAGACTGGTTGTCCGAGCGAGAAGGCGACCTCGCAGATCTCATTTACCCGGCCGTGAATGCGTTCGCACTTAGCCTGGCCTTTTGCGTCCAGTTTTTTCTTGGTGCTTAATTTTTCGAGCGTACCCAACGGAGCAACGCCGGTGACCTTAAAAACGGCGAACGGGATGTTCGGGTCGTCCTTCGCTCGCTCAATCGTGCGGATGATCTCATCTTTAGTGCGGTCGAAATCTCCCTCGGTCGAGCGCCCCTCGATGGCGTAGTCGAGGATAGTCCCGATCCGCGCGCGGCCCAGTTGCTCGATTACCCGGTCGCATTCCTCGATGTTTTCACCACCGCAAAACTGCTCGAAGACCGTCTTTTTTATCAAACCTTCAACGGGCAGACCGAGCGCAAGGGCGAACTTCGCCGCACGTGTTCCTATAGCGTTCAGGAACGGGGAATTTAACATCTTGAAAAGACGATATTTTTCCGTGAGCTCGGCGTCGGATTTATCGGCGAAGGCGGTGGCTGTGTCCTGGAAGTCCAGTCTAAACTCGCTCATAGCGGCGCAAAGTCAAAGCCTAGCGAATAGATCGGAAATCCGCAAATTGTAAGAAGGGCGTTTTTACTCTATCATTTTCGTTTTCGCCCGTCGGCGATTTAATTGTCTATGAGCAAAGCTTTACCAAAACGAAGCGAGAATTATTCCGAGTGGTATAACGAGATCGTGAAGCGGGCCGATCTGGCCGAGAATTCGGCTGTTCGCGGCTGCATGGTGATTAAGCCGTACGGCTTCGCGATCTGGGAAAAGATGCAGCGTGCGCTGGACGATATGTTCAAAGCGACCGGGCACGTCAATGCCTATTTCCCGCTTTTTGTCCCGAAATCTTTTCTTGAAAAAGAGGAGGAGCATGCGGAAGGCTTTGCGAAGGAGTGCGCGGTCGTCACGCACTATCGACTGAAAGCAAATCCCGAAGGTAAAGGACTGATCGTCGATCCTGCCGCGAAGCTCGAAGAAGAACTAATCATCCGCCCGACCTCAGAAACAGTTATCTGGAACACGTACAAGAACTGGATCCAATCGTGGCGCGATCTGCCGCTGCTGATCAATCAGTGGTGCAACATCGTCCGTTGGGAAATGCGGACGAGGCTGTTCCTGCGCACGACCGAGTTTCTCTGGCAAGAGGGCCACACGGCGCACGCGAC
>JBKKAS010000307.1:0-8271 GCA_046714595.1 Pyrinomonadaceae bacterium
TCGGAAGCGCCTCGCCGGACGCGGGCGTTTTGAAAGAACTCGACGCCATTGCGGCTTGCGTTATCGGCGGCGCAAGTCTTATGGGCGGACGCGGCACGATTTTCGGCGCGTGTCTGGGAGCGCTGATAATGGCGAGTCTCGATAATGGAATGTCGCTGCTCAACGTCCGAGATTTTATGCAGGACATCATCAAGGGCTCGATCCTGGTCGCGGCTGTTGGTTTGGATATGGCGGGTAGGAAGCAAGGCTAAGAAAGTTTCGTGTTCCGAGTTTCTAGTTTCTAGTTGAAGAAGGCGTCGTTCGAAGCTTGGAACTCGAAACTCGAAACTCGAAACTAACCTCCGATAAAACTCATCGTCCTCGAAGCCGGGACAAATTCAGGATCGTTGATCGTGTGACGCGGTTCTTTCTTCATCGTCACACCCTCAATGAATTCGACAAGCTCGGCACGCGTGGCGCCGCTTCGCAGATAATCGCGCAGGTTGTGTTCGGCAGTCGAGAATAAACAAGTCCGGATCTGACCATCGGCCGTCAGGCGTATCCGCGAGCACTGGCCGCAAAACATCTCGGTCACCGGTGCGATTATGCCGATCCCACCCGGTTCCCCATCCGCGAATTCATACTTCCAGGCCGTCTCACTTCCGCGCGTCGTGTCTTTCAGAACGAGCGGGTACACCGCATTGATCTTCTCAAACATCTCCCTGCCCGGCACAACCTGTGACCGGTTCCAATCGTGACCGGAATCGAGCGGCATATACTCGATAAAGCGCATCTCGACGCTATTCAGCCGTGCAAATCGGGCGAAATCCACCAGCTCGTCGTCATTGACGCCGCGTACGACGACCGCATTGATCTTCACCGGTTCGAAGCCATGCGCCCGCGCAGCCTCGATCGCTTCGAAAACCTCTTCCAGCGAATCGACGCCGGTGATCTCGCGAAAGCGGTGCGTGTCGAGCGTGTCGAGACTGAGCGTCATCCGGTCAAGACCGGCTTGTTTCAATAGATCGGCTTTTCGGGGAATGTCGAAACCGTTTGTCGTAAGGGCAAGGTCCTTGAGTTTCGGCTTCAGTTTCGCAAGACGCGAAACGATCACCTCGATATTCCGCCGCAGCATGGGCTCGCCGCCCGTAAGACGTATTTTCTCGATACCAAGTGAGACGAAAATATCGGCGGCGTATGCGATCTCTTCAAATGTAAGGATCGTCTCTTTCCGCGCCAGCGGCGGCTCGCCGTTCGGCAGGCAATAGAAACAGCGAAAGTTGCATCGATCGGTAAGAGAAATGCGCAGGTCGCGGATGATTCTGTTGTGGCTGTCTCGAAGCATTGTTATTGTTCGTCGTTCGTCGTTCGTCGTTCGTTGTCAGCTCAGGCAATGGCAACGATCAACGAACCGCGATCAACGATCCCCCTTCAAGGCGGCGGCATTCCGCTTCAAACCTCCAAGCTTAGTCCGTTTCATCGCGCTTTTTCTAAAACGTTCGGCGTAACATTCGGGTGTTAGCGATTCTACTACATCCAGGTCGATCGAGGCTTCCGCGTGGCGAGGTTCGAATCGCATCTCGCTCGTCGGTTTCTCAAATCGATTCCACGGACACACGTCCTGGCAAATGTCGCAGCCGTAGATCCAGCCGTTTAGATTGGTTGATATATCCGGCGGCAGCTTATCAGAACGAAGCTCGATCGTCGCATAAGAAATGCACCGGTTCGAATCGACGACGTACGGCTGGACGATCGCGTCAGTCGGACACGCTTCGATACAGGCCGTGCAGCTTCCGCAGTGATCGGCGACGATCTCGTCGGGATCGAGATCCATTTTCAACAGTATCTCGCCGAGGAAAACCCACGAGCCATATTCCTTGGTGATGACATTCGAATGTTTCCCAAGCCAACCGACACCGGCACGCACCGCCCACGCCTTGTCCATCACCGGGGCCGTGTCGACGCAGATCTTTCCATCCGCGTCCGGGTTTTCCGAAATGATCCAGTCGAGTAACGCCCGCAGTTTTTCTTTGAGAACGTCGTGGTAATCGTCGCCCCACGCATAACGCGAGATCTTGCCCGCTGCCCGGTCGTTGCCGTGCTGCGTCGGCGTGTAGTAATTGAGGGCGACCGCGATCACCGACCTTGCTTCCGGAAAGATCAATTTCGGATCGGTTCTCTTTTCGGGTTCGCGCCCGAGCCACGCCATCTCGCCGTGAAAACCCCAGTCCAGCCACTCGAGGAAACGCGGACCGTCTTCAGAAAGCGCATCGGCGCGTGCAAAGCCGATCTTGTCGATACCAAGCTCGGCGGCTTTTCGCCTGATGTCTTCTGAGAGGGGTACCACGAGTCCATTATCTCGCACGGGTTAAAGAAAAGCACCGAAGGTGAGGAGTAATCCAGCCAAAGCCAACGGCCCCTTTGGGCGTCACAAACTAGAAACTAAGCGTAACGCGGCGGAACAAGGATTACTCCGCCGCCTTGCGGCTCAAATTCGATCCACCAAAAAAACCAGGGCCGTTGGCCCTGGCTATGTTACTTCGTACCTTCGGTGCTCAGGCGCCGGACGAGCGGGGACTCTCCGGTCGTACCGATTAAAAGTTCAGCTTGGCACCGAACTGGAATTGTCTCGGGTCGAACGCCGAGGTCGGTTGGCTGAAGTATTTTCCATTCTTCGCACGTTCACCAAATGTGTTCACGACGTTGTAGAACGGGTTTGCCGCGGCTTCGTTAAAACGGTTAAAGAGATTGAAGCCTTCCGCGATCAAGTCGAGACTGATCCGTTCACCAAAATGAATTCGGCGGGAAAGTCGCGCGTCAAACGAGAAATAGTTGTGCGTGATGCCCATGTTGCGACCGAGGTTTCCGTTCGCCGGAAACACTCCCTGCAGACAGCCGGATTCGATGCCCGTCTGACACAGCGTACCGTCAGCCAAAACCGTCGGACGTTCATTCGAACTTTGGAAATCACCGTTCGCATCGCCGACGGCAAGAATATTGAACGGGCGGCCCGAACCGTATTCAACGATCGGCGAGAATGAAAACCCGTGCATGAAACTCTTCCATCCACCGCCCGAACGCCATCCGTCAGGCGTGCTGAATACACCGCTGAAAACGAATCGGTGCCGCTGGTCGAACAGCGAATCGGAGCGTTCAGCACGGAAATTCGTGTTGTCCTGCGGCTTCAGCAAAGTCTGCAGATCTGACGAATCGTCGATCGAGTGCGACAAAGTGTAGGTCGCATAGAACTGCATATTGCTCGAGAACCGTTTCTTCACCTCGAGGTTCAGTGCATTGTAAGTCGAGTTTCCATCCGACAACTGGGCGTTCACGTCAGCGTACGGATTTATCGGTCCCGGCGTACGAAGTCCTCCGGCGAGGGCAGCATCGAAAGCCGCCTTGCTCAGGCCGCTGGCGGCCTGAACCATAAAGTAGTTTGGACCGAGCCTTCTAAAGAAATCTGCTACTACCGGATTAATAATGATCGCACCGGTCGTATTGTTTCGTGCAACAAGTGCGCCAATTTGAGCTGCGTACTGAGCGTTGCTTGCAACCAAAACTGTATAGAGAGCGCTGCTTGTATTCGGGATCCTGAAGAACGCCGCTTCGGTCAAATTACTCGGTGCTCGTCCCGTCGGCGGACACGCTACCGGACCGCAGGCAACGGGATTATTAGCAGTGAAGCGGCGGAAATTGTCGACCAGGAAGTTAGACTGAACGATGTTCACGTCTTGCGGATGGGCGAGATGACGGGCCCTTACCGTAATGTAACTTGCTGAAAACGACATGTTCTTGCCGATCATCTGCTCTATGCCGAGATTCCCCTGAAACGCGTAGGGGTATTGAAAGTCTTTTGCGACGTGAAGGGTAAAAGGCAAGATCGGTCCAAAACCCGGAAAGGTACTTGGATTAAATCGCTGAAAACCATTCAAATACTGCGCGCTCGCCGCCACTCCGGGCGTCACACCCGGTATTACAGTTCCGTGGAAAACCTGAAACGCGTTGAAAAGTGCGGTCGGTGAAGGCCCACCGATAGGAACGAGGGTCGCTTGCTGTTGCTGCGATCCGTCGCCGATATCCGAGTTGAAGGCGACCGCTAGAAGCGGATGATCGTAGAACATTCCACCAGCTGCACGAACAACCGTTTTGCCGTTTCCGAAAACATCCCACGCAACACCGACGCGCGGTGCCCAGTTGTTGCTGTCACGCGGAAAACCCTGAGTGACGCCCAGAGCATCCTGAGCGACTTGAACGTCCTGTGCCGTCAGCGTAATTCCCGTAAGCGGATCGCGGAACGGTGTCGGCGCAAATTC
Source organism: Pyrinomonadaceae bacterium (assembly GCA_046714595.1). Taxonomy (GTDB): domain Bacteria; phylum Acidobacteriota; class Blastocatellia; order Pyrinomonadales; family Pyrinomonadaceae; genus OLB17. The sequence continues at coordinate 4,293 of JBKKAS010000307.1, forward strand.
TTCGGTAAGCTCGATGTCGTATCGGATCCCGTAGTTGACCGTGACTCTCCGAAAGATCTTCCACGTGTCTTGCGCGAAAAACGCTATCGGTTTGTTCTTGATCGCACTCTGAGGATTACCAAATCCCTGGATAAACACGCCCGGAAATCCGAGTCCATAGGCCTGGACCGGTGTGATTGCGGGACATCTTTGGGCTACCGGAAGGAGCGGAGAATCGCAGCCGGTGATGAACGAGCTGGCGGCTTGCTGACCGAAATTGAAAAGGCCGGGAAAATTCAGTTCGAACTTAGCCGATATATCTATCCAGTTAAAGTCCGCCCCGAATTTAAGGATGTGATCGCCCGTGGCCCACGTCAGGTTATCGCGCAGCTGGAAGCGATTCTCGCTCCGATCGACGGGCGAGAACGGGTTCGATCCGATAAAGCCGGTTCCGGCGATCTGGTGTGCAACACTGGGCACCTGTGATTCGAATTTCGCAAGCCTGCGCCCGTAATTTACAAAGGCCTCATTGACCATGTTGTGCGGCAGTACGCTCGAAAGCGAGAGTGCCACCGACGTGTCTTTAATATCCTGGATACCCGTCCGCGAATAATCGTTTTGACCCAAGGTCTGATTCTGCGATTCGTCCTGGATGCCGTTGATCTTGCTGGGATTGTATCCGAAGCGAAGCGACAGCTGCTGGCCCGGCACGATCAGGTGATCCAGACGGAGCGACGTGTATGTCGACGCCTCGGCGATCGGGAAGATCCTTTGCAGCTGATTGAGCGGACGGAACGCAACGAATTGACCCAAGGCGTTTCTGGTCAGGGGTACAGGGGCTCCGGAAAGAAGAAATCTCGAACCAATAGCACCGGGCCCGATCGGAGAAATTGCGGGACACCCGCTGCCGTCATTCGGACTTGCCTGTGAGGTAGTTCCGTTCAGAGCATTCGCCGCCCCGATCCCGACAAAAAAGGCGTAAGCGCGGGCGGTGCAGATCGACGTCGGCGTACCGAGGCCAAGCATCGTATTGATGTAATTAGCCTGGTTGGGCGTAAGATTTGTAAACGTCCGTGCTATCGGGTTTAGGCCCGGAATCACCGGAATCGTCGCGCTGGAGGTTCCTCCCGCTATGATGTCGCCGGTGAAAAAACCGGATTCCTGTCGCCTTCTTTGTTCAAAGGACCCGAAGAAGAAAGCTCTTTCCTTGATCACGGGCCCACCGAACGTCGCACCGTACTGGACACGAGTGTAAGGCGGACGCTTGCTCGGATCGCCATCAATGATCGGTGCGAAAGCATTTCGAGACTGAATACTCTTATCCCGGATAAAGCCAAAGACGTTTCCGTGAAATTCGTTAGTACCGCTCTTTGTAACGACGTTGACGATACCGCCTGTCGCGCGGCCGAATTCCGGCAGATACGAGTTTGTCGTGACCTGATATTCCTGAACCGCTTCCTGCGACACGGTGCTGCGGGCGGCGTTGATTGAATTGTCGGTAAAGTCCGCACCGTCCACCTGAACGAGTGTCGAGCGACCACGCTGTCCACCGATGTTGAGTCCTGAGGTCGGGGCCGGACCAACCGGACGACCGTTATCGCGGCCGACGGTCGAGATGGTTAATGCAAATCCGGTTGCGCTTCGTTCGTTGATCGGAAGATTTTCAATCCGCGTCTGATCGATCGTTGTCGAAACATTTGTCTTCGTTGTTTCGATCAGCTCCAGAGAATCAGCCGCCACGTTCACCACCACATCCTGCGCACCTATCTCCATCGGAATTCGCAGCTCGGCGGCCTGGCCCACGGTCAGACGGACCGGGGATATCGATACCTTCTTGAAGGTCGGGGCCTCAGCCGTGACTTCGTATTCGCCCGGCGGCAAACCGATAATCGTATACGTGCCGTCGGCGCCGCTCGTCGCCGTGCGCTCGATTCGCGTCCCGACGTTTCGCGCTGTGATGGTGGCACCGGCAACGACTGCGCCGTTCGGGTCGACCACAGTGCCGGTCAGATCGGCGCCACTCGCCTGCGACTGGGACAGTCCGGTGCTGACGCTCGCCGCGACGAATAGACCAAGCAACAAAAACTTTCCGATGAATCGTGGAATTCGGGTGAAAACTGCGTTCATGAATTTTCTCCTTAAACTTAGAAAACTTGTGCTATCCGGCAAGCAAAATGCGAACTTGCGATGCGAGGTGGTAGCGTGCCGGGACGTACGTCCTTAGGTGCACGCTTAATTTATTAACTTGACTACGGATGCACAGATAAGATTTGCCTTGATGTTTTTAGCTCAAAACCGCCATTAAGGCAAGGAGAATGTAAGATTTTTGTAATTTAAGAATGAAATCCCGTGCGGGATCATCGTCGCGTTGCGCGAGCGATCAGCCGGCACGCCGCCGAGCTAAACCGCAGTGAAGATACGACGCCGGATGCAACTTTGGGCATGAATGCAGTCCGCCTTAATAGCGAACAGACACGCAGACGGTTGGAAAACCGTCGCTTGTACTCAACGAGATATTCCTCCGCGATCTTCCGGGGCGATGAGTCTTGCCGGGTCAATATATCAGCGAGAATGTCGGCGCTCTCGAGCGCCATCGCCATCCCGCTGCCGGTGAACGGGTCAATGAATGACGCCGCATCGCCAACCGTGAACAGATTCGCGGCCGGGGCCGGGCTCTTGGTCCCGAATCCGTCGATGGAAACTGCGAGCCATTCGTCCGGGGCAATCATATTTCCCAACATCGCGGACGCGCGTTTATTTCTGAGAACCACCTTCTCGACTATTTCGTTGGCGTCGCTGCCGTGCGACCGGACAGTTTCTGCATCGATCAAGAAACAAAGATTCGCCAGATCGTCCTCGACGTTAGAGAAACCCGCATACCCACCCTGAAAGGAATATATCTCGCAGACGCCTTTTGGCAGGTCGGTGTTCCTTAGATGGGCTTTAAATCCGACGATCGCAGGCTTGGTCGGGATCGGCGATCGCTGCTTGTCCTGTTTTCCAGCGAGCTTAGCAAGGACACTTGCCCGTCCGGTCGCATCGATGAAGATGTCCGCCGCTACGTCAGAGACCTTTCCGTCTGGTGCGCGAGCGCTGATCGTAGCGACACTTCCGTTCACGCGATCGACGCCGACGATCACAGTGTGTTCGAGAACGTTGGCACCGGCATCCTTCGCTCGTTGAAGAAGTCGGAGATCCATCTCTGCACGGCTAAGGCTCAACGCAAAACCTCCTTTGATGAACCAATCGGTCGGGACCGTTATGCTCTTGCCGGCCATCGTAAAGAATCGCGTTTCGAATATCCGGTCACCACCCGCGAGCAACATGTCATCCAAAACGCCGAGCTTTTCGAAGTATCCCAGACATTCGGGGGATATAAATTCGCCGCAAAGTTTTTGCCGCGGGAACCTTTCCCGTTCGATCAAGACGGTTTCGAATCCGCTTTGTGCGAGCCTGATCGCGAGGCTCGAACCGGCCGGTCCGGCGCCCGCGATCGCAATTTTAGATCGCGGATTGCGGATTGCGGATTGTTTGTTCATTTCACAGCCAGGCAGTTATTATAACAGCGAACAAAGTTAGTCAGGCGGCTGCGAAAATCCGCAATCCGCAATCTGCAATCCGCAATGCAAATAATTCCCCTCTCGATCCCCACGCCGTTTTATGTCGGCGACGTCAACGTTTACCTGATCAAGGAAGATCCGCTGACGTTGATCGACGTCGGGCCGAAAACGGCCGAAGCGTCGGACGCGCTCCGGCGTAAGCTGGGGGAACACGGCGTGCGCGTTGCCGATATTCGTCGCATCGTTCTCACGCACGCGCACGAGGACCATTGCGGACTCGCTCGGCAAGTCCGCGACGAGGCAAAGGATGCGCAAGTTTTTGTCCACGCATGGGAAACCGGTCATCTGTTCGGACGACTGGCTCGCGAAGAGCACCGACGACTTCTATTGCGTTCAGGCGTGCCCGAAGAGGTCCTCGAGGAAATGCGCGAGCTTTACCA
>JBKKAS010000308.1:0-2761 GCA_046714595.1 Pyrinomonadaceae bacterium
ACTTCAATGTGAAGATGTTGCGAGACGGTGTGAAGCGTGTAGTGAACAAACTCTAAAAACGTCCGCGGTCTCCGCGGTCTCTGCGTTAAAAAGTTCTTATGCCGAAGAAGAAAGCAATCGCAAAAGTCGAAAAGAAGATCCTCATCACCGGCGGGACCGGATTTCTCGGAACACACATCGTCCGGCAACTGCTTGATGCTGGAGAGAAGAACTTGCGTGTGATGGCATCGTCGGTGCCTGAATGGATGACGGACGCTGGCGTCGAACCGTTGCTGGGTTCCGTGACAAAACGTGACGACGTCGCGGCAGCGGTGAAGAACGTCTCGGCGATATTTCACCTTGCCGGAAAAGTTTCTCGGGATAACGAAGACGCGGCGGCGATGAACAAGGTTCACGTCGAAGGTACCCGGATCTTGTGCGACGCCGCGAAAAAGGCCGGCGTGAAAACGATGCTGCTCGCTTCGTCGAGCGGAACGATCGCGGTAAGCGAGGACGAGCAGGTTATCGACGAAACGTTTCCGCAGCCGGTCGAGGTGTTTTCGCGATGGGCATACTACGCGTCGAAGTACTACCAGGAACGAACCGCCCTCGAGAGTTTCGATGGAGACGGCCGAAGGCTGGTGATCCTGAATCCGTCACTGCTTCTGGGGCCGGATGATGAGCGACTGAGCTCGACAAAACCGGTGCTTGATTTCCTCGCACGCAAGATCCCGTACAGCCCGAGTGGAGGATTAAATTTCGTCGACGCCCGCGACGCCGCTTCGGCGTTTATCTCGGCGCTCGAAAAGGGAAAGCATCGCGAAAAATATCTGCTCGGTGCGGCGAACATGACGTTTCCGGAATTCTTCGGCCGCCTCGAGAGGCTCAGCGGGGTCTCAGCGCCGATGCTGAAAGTGCCAAGGAAACTCGCGATGGCTGGATCGACGATGATCGAATCTGTGTTTAAGAATTGGGGTAAGGCCTCGCCGGTCGCATCGAAAGAGGTCGAGCAGGCCGAATACTTTTGGTACTTCGACTCGTCAAAGGCTGAAGAGGGCCTGGGGTTTGCTCCACGCGATCCGCAAGAGACTTTGCAGGATACGATCGGGTATCTGCGGCACGCGTTTCTTGGCGAAGGCGTCTTTTTCTAGTTCTAAGCGATAAACGGTAAGTGGTAAGTTCGTGCGGATAGCGCTTGCCGTCCTACCACACGAACTAACCACTTACCGTTTACAGTTTACCGCTAAGATCAGACCCCGCAACCGACATCGAACTCCTTGATCTCGACGGGCCGTCCGTTCTTCATCTCGAATGCGCTTGAGAACTGACCCTCGTAATAAGAACCGTACAAGACGATTTCCATTTTGCCATCGCCATTCAGGTCGGCTATCGCCAAAAGATGGTTCTCGGTCGGCGCTCCAAAGACGATCTTCTTCAAAATAAAATCGCCCTTAAGAAAATGGTCGGTGACAGTTTTTCCGACCGCCCTTCGAAGCATTACGAATGAATAATCACCGGGCGACGCACCGGGCGACAATCCGTCCTTGTAGTAGGTGGCGGACAAGATCACTTCTTCCACGCCATCGCCTTCCAGGTCGATCCGAAATGCCTCCTTTATCTTTACGACGGGGCGCGCGATCCCTCGCTTCCGCAAGAAATTCGCGACGATGGTTTTATATGTAGCGTTTTCCGCGTCGATCGGTTTTGGAATGCGCGGAGCGGGGTTCCACTTTGCGTCGGAGCCGATCGCAATCCCGTGATCTTGCTTAAGGTCGAACTCCACGCGTGTGTAGTCTTCGCATATACCCTTCATCTCCTCGTCTTTCTTACCAAACGTCACGCCGCCTTCTTCGACGCCGTTCCAACCGACCAAAACAAATTCAGTCTCGGCGTCCAGCTTCGGTGCGACCTTAGTCGGTGCGATCCATTTTCCGTTCTGCACGCCGCCCATCAAACCTCCGTATTTGAGTTCGACGATCGGGACGACAGTCAACTGTGCGTAAAGAGTGCCTGCAGCGGCCAGAATTAACGACGCGGATAGGATTCTTTTCATACGTTACTTCGGATCAGGACCAAGGCTTCTTCTGCGATACCATTGATAAGAGAAATAGACTATCAGGCCGACGGCCGCGTAGATCAGTATCGGTAAACCTTCTTTCCCGAAGTCTACATTGGTAAGCAGCCAAACGATAAGCACTATCGAAAGGGCCGCCGCTACGACACCGAAAGGAGCTGAAAACTGCGGCTTCGGCAGGTCGCTGCGTCGGCGGAATATCGGAAGAGCCAGGCAAGTCGTCGCATAAAACATAAGCCGCGTGATGGTCGCAATGGTGACGGCGGTGAGGAACGACGATTGAATCGTGAGGATCAGCATTACGGCGGCGGTAACTATGATCGCGACGTAGGGCGTTTTAAATTTTGGGTGCGTCCTCTCAAACAGGGGGGGAAGCTCACGCTGTTCAGACATCGCAAACAGCGTCCGCGTACCGGTTAGAAGGCCCGTATTAATATTGCCGAAGATCGACACGATCACTCCGACGGTGATAAACGCAGCTCCGAACGGACCGAGAAACCCGACGGAGGCGTCGGCAATCGGCCGTTCGGATGTGGCGAGCCCGGAAAGCGTTCCGATCGAGACGATCTGGATGGCAATGTAAAATACCGAGGCGATCAAAAGGCCGACTAGCAAACCGAACGGGACCGTTCTTCGCGGATCTTTGGGCTCGCCCGAGACCACGACCGCGCCTTCAACGCCCACGAACGCGTAGATCAGAAGAAGCAC
>JBKKAS010000309.1:0-5995 GCA_046714595.1 Pyrinomonadaceae bacterium
CATACGCGTGATGCCCGCGCGTCAAGCAGAACGTGTTCTTGAGCTCGGCACCACACGCCAGAATCTGCGTTGTGAATTTCGCAGACGTCGTGATCGGCGCTGGTGCATACCCACGCGAGCGACGGAGGAAGATTCCGGATTCGTTCCGTTCCGCGGCGGCTCCGTCTGTCCGCGGTAAGAAATTGGGCACGCGCATAACGGAATCATCAGTACGAATATTTATCCTGCGGTCGTGCAGCAGGAAATAGTCGGCGATGTCACCGAGCCGAGCGCTTGCATCATCATCACCATAAGCGATCGGCTCATCGGAAATGTTTCCGCTCGTCATGACAAGCGGCGTCTCGAGATCTGCAAACAGGAGATAGTGCAGCGGCGTGTAGGGAAGCATAAACCCGATGGTATTTCTTCGCGGAGCGACCGCGTCCGGCAGATCTGAATCGCCGTTCTTGTCGAGCAAAACTATCGGTCTCTGCGGCGACGACAGGAGGTCTTTTTCCGCATCGGTTAAGTCGCAATACTTTTGCGCTACTTCGGGTGTCGCAGCCATCAACGCAAACGGTTTATCTTCGCGATACTTTCTTTTTCTGAGCCGCTCGACAGCGACTGCGTTAGAGGCGTCGCATGCGAGATGGTATCCACCAAGCCCTTTGATCGCGAGAATCGAGCCGCTTAGCAACAGCCGTTGAGCGGCGATGACGACGTCAGTACCAGGAGCTCCCCTCCTTACGATGGAGGGCTGGTTCTGTAAAAACCCACCCACTACCGCAGGTGGTACTGACAAGAGTAACTGCGGTCCGCAATTGCTGCAGCACGTCGGTTCAGCGTGAAACCTCCGGTCGTTCGGGTCCTCATATTCGCCGCGGCACTCGGCGCACATTTTGAAATCGCGCATCGTCGTCCGTTCTCGGTCGTACGGAACTTTTTCGACGATAGTAAAACGCGGCCCGCAGTTTGTACAGTTTATAAATGGATAGCGATAACGCCTGTTGCCCCGATCGAACAACTCCCGTCGGCAGTCTTCGCACGTTGCGATATCGGCGGCGATAGGCGAAGTCACCGCGCCGTTTCGCGCGCTCGGCAATATATCGAAATCCGCAAACAATCCGCTCTCGAGGTCGTCTTCACGTAAAAGCGACTCGATGTTGGAAAGCGCCGGAGGATTGTTTTCCAGTTCCGAAACGAACTCGTCGATCGCGTCGTCTTCGCCTTGAAGATTGATCAAAACCCCGGATTCATTATTGAGGACCTCGCCCCGCAAGCCGCGTCGCTTTGCAAGTGAATAAACGTACGGTCGAAATCCTACTCCTTGAACAATACCGCGCACTAAAATTTGAGTACGTTTCACCATACGGCACCGGGCCGACCACGGTCATTGTTTCATTTTGCGCCGGACGGCGGCCCCGCGTTATCCACCTTTAGCCAAATGCTGCAATCGATGGATATATACTAAGCGCAAACGAAGTCTCAGAGAGATTATTTATATTGCTTTGCCAACACTTCGGGAGTATATTCTTTTATATTTTCCTGGTAAAGATATTTCGACTTGGGCCGACATACCAGGCACCGAGGACGGGAGTCGTTCTCACGTTTTGACTTCGACCAATGTTATCCGACGAGCCGACATCGAGACGAATTCCGGCCGCAACCATTACCTAGGCACACACTTTTAAGGAGAACCATGGACTCCATTACGATTTGGACGTATTCGCTTATAGTCGGCGGGGTAGTGATCCTGATTGTCGCCGCCCTGCTCATCATGATCGTCGTCACGGCACGCAGGATCGATTATCACGCCCGCGAGATTTGGCAGGCCGGTAAGAACATCGCAGGAAACACGGTCTCGATCTGGATGTTGAAAGATACGAATGTGGTCGCGGCGGACATTCTTGATACTGCAAAGTCGATCGCCGGCGTGGCGAGCAGCATCGATAACAAGCTGACGAGCCTGGGTCAGGCATTGGCGCCGGCGAAGGAGTAAATCGATGGAGATACTAACCTGGGTGACAGTGATATATGCAGTGGTCCTGGTGCTGACGCTCGCCGTCGGACTCATCGCGATCCTGGTGACGCTTTGGAACGTTGCAAAGCAGTTAGGTCAGATCGCCGGAGGTCTGCGAGTGGTGGAGCAAAATACCGCCCCGCTAAATTCAGGCATCGAGAAATTGAACAGCTCGCTCAGCGACCTTGCCGGCGGTCTAATGGTCGCTGAATCCAGCTTCGCCTCGGCGGAAGGACACTTACAAGCGACGCTGGAGGCCATAACAGTTAGCAAATAGGCATTTCACTACGCGAGGTTGATCATGTTTCTGATAGAAATGACACCCGACACCGCAACCGCGGTCAAGATAGTTTGGGCGACGGGCGTCGTCATCGCCCTCGTCGTTACGCTAATCGACGTTTCTTTGTTATTCCGCGTAATACGGGCCGCGAGAAAGATTGACGGACTCGCTGGGAGGACACTTCCGGCGGCCGTCGGAATTGTGCAGAACACGTCAGCGTTAGCGAACCTGACGGCGACGAACGAGGTTGCCTCGGCGCTACTGACCAATGCTTTGCCGATCGTCAATGTTGCCAGTGCGATCGACGGCAAACTAAATGCAGTATCGAACTTTGTCGGCGGAGGGCAAAAATAATGGACACGGTTTTGCTGCTTACGATTTTGACCGTTCTCGCCGGGGCTGTGTTGTTGGTCGCGCTCGGAATCGGTTTGTGGCAAATCGCCCTTGCGCTTGAAGGAATCGGTTCCAGCCTCGACAAGATCGCGTACGGCGTTCGGGCAATCGAGGTCGAAACTTCGCCGCTACCAGACTGTATCGACGGTATTAACGGTTCGCTAGCGCCTGTCGTCGGCGGATTTCAAGCGGTAGGCGGAAGCTTGACTAACGCCGACAAGCACTTGGGGAATATCGCCGGGGCGCTGGGCGTAAAATAAAACCAATATGAAAATAGGTATCAGCGGTAAGGGCGGTTCGGGTAAAACGACAATATCGGCTACCTTGGCTCGTGTTTTTGCCCGTCAGGGACTGCCGGTTCTGGCGATCGACGGTGATCCGAATCCAAATTTGGGGATGGCTTTGGGTCTCAAAGCTGAAACGCTGGAAAACACGCATTCAATTCCGCGAAGCATCGTTGAACGAATAGAAGATCCTGATGGCAAAATGCGGATGGTCCTAAAAGATTCCGTAGAGAACATCGCAGCGCTGCACGGGATTGCCGCGCCGGACGGAATTCGTCTGATAGTCGGGACTAAGGTGGAAACTGCCGGAGCAGGCTGACTCTGTTCAGCACACGCTGCCGTGCGCAGCTTGATGGGAGAGATCGTGTCAGAGGCCGACAGCATAACCGTGATGGATATGGAAGCCTCGCTCGAGCACCTCAGCCGAGGCACGGTTCGCCACGTCGACGCGTTATTGGTCGTGACCGAACCGTATTACCGCTCACTCGAAACGGCGCGCCGTACGTTGCCGTTGGCTCGAGGGCTTGGGATTAATAACATCTTCGCGGTGGTTAACAAGTATCGAAGCGCCGAGGATGAAAAGGCAGTGACGGATTTTTGCCGGGAAAATGAATTAGACATTATCGCCAAAATTCCCTTTGACTCGAATGTTACGCAGGCCGATCTTGAGGGTAAGTCTCTATACGATTTTAATCCTGCGTCGCCGGCAGTGACCGAAATAGAAAAACTCGCATTTACACTTCGCGAGCGAGTGCCGCTCGGCGGTTCGTCGGCGAGCAGGGTCTTAACGAAACCGAACTGTTGATCGAGGAGGATCTATGCTTGATGACCCTGTATCGCTTTCTGGAAACCCTACCGACGATAACGTCGCGCCTCAGGTAGCACCGGAGACGAAGAGGAAAGAATTTTCCTTTGGACCTCTAAAGACAATTCATGTTTTTTGGCTCGCCGGGATGAGCTGCGACGGATGCACAGTAGCGGTTGCGGGCGCAACCAATCCGCCGCTTGAGAATTTACTGACGGGCACGATCGCAGGTTTGCCGCAAGTAATTTTGCATCATCCCGTGCTGTCGATCGAGGCCGGTAAGGAATTTATTGCGAGTTTTTACAAGGCCGAACGCGGTGAGCTCGATGCACCATACGTCGTCTGCTACGAAGGTTCGATCGCCGACGAGCGAATCGCGGCCGCAAACGGCGGTTACTGGTCGGCGATCGGTTCCGAACAATTGAGCCACGATGTGCATCGGCCGATCCCAACGACCGAATGGCTTACACGACTAGCACCAGGTGCGGCTGCTGTAATTGCCGTCGGAACGTGCGCGACGTGGGGCGGGATCCCGGCTGCCGCGGGCAATCCGACCAACGCAATGGGCGTGATGGATTTTCTCGGTAAAGATTACCGCAGTACTACCGGGCTCAACGTTATCAATATTCCGGGCTGCTCTCCCGTAGGAGATAATTTTACCGAAACCGTAGGAATGGTCTTGCTATTCCTTCAGGGCATTGGGCCGCTTCCAGAATTTGACGAACTTGGGCGTCCGGCGTGGCTGTTCAAGGAAACCGTCCATCAAAGGTGCGTGCGTGCGGGATATTACGAGGAAGGAAGCTTCGCGACGGCATACGGCGAAAAGGAGTGCCTAGTCGAGATCGGTTGTTGGGGACCGGTCGTCCAGTGCAATATTTCGCAGCGGGGCGCCATAAATCACATGGGCGGCTGTATGAATACGGGCGGCATATGCATCGGCTGCACGATGCCCGGATTTCCCGACAAATTCGCGCCGTTTTATGCGACGCCTCCGGGATCTGAGGTTTCTACCAACCTGGCGCGAACGTACGGAGCCGTCGTCCGGCGCTTGAGACGCTTGACGATGAAATATCAAAACCAGGAGTCGCGTTGGGAAAAAGAGAATCATATTACCAGCGGATGGGGAGCCTTCGAGAAACCCTCGTTAACCAGCCGGGCGATCCACCATATCTATCAAATGCTGCAGTACCGCAACACAGTCAGACTTGGAAGCGGAAGTGTTGCAAAGGGTTCAAAGCAGCCGCCCACGATTTAAGCTTGCGGCTCGGCCTTAAGGGAAAAACTTATGTGTTTCAAGAATCTGCCGATCGACTTCGATGCCCAGGGAAAAGCATTTCTGCGAGGCGGCATCCGCGACCCTTATTCAACTAAGAACGCGATCACTTCGGTAGGCGAAGTGAAGCAAATGCCGTACGACACGGTCCGCGAGCTGTTGACGCGAAACGGCTATATCAAGGACGTGGATTTTGACCCCGTTACCCGCGTCGCCGGAGCCTTAGCCTTTCACGGCGTGGCGGATCTGGAAAACCGCAAATTTATCGAGGCTCGTTCGATGGCGACGTTGTTTCGCGGATACGAACTTATCATGCAGGGACGCGACCCGCGTGATGCGATCTTTATCACAAGCCGCGCCTGCGGCGTGTGCGGCGGGGTACATTCGTCGTGCGCGGCTCTCGGTATTGAAATGGCTTTCGGTATCACACCGCCCCCGCTTGGCATCATCGTTCGAAATTTGATGCTCTCGCTCGAATTTCTTTACGACAATCCGCTGCATCTTTTTCTGCTCGCGGGGCCCGATTATTCGGAGTTGATCGTAAAAGCTACGACCCCGACGTTATGGGACAAGGCGACGAAAACCGCCGCAGCGAATGCCGAACATCACGGCTACGCTACGATCGGCGATCTAATGAGGGACATGAATCCCCTCTCAGGCAATCTGTATCTCGAAGCGCTCCACATGACTCGTGTGGCCCGCGAGGCGTATGTCGTGATCGGCGGAAAATATCCGCATCCCGAAACTCTGGTTCCCGGCGGTGTCAGCACGACGGTCACGTTGCAAACCTTCAACGAAATTTATACCCGTCTGCATCAATTTTTCGATTACGCAAAGAAAGTGGTGGCGATATGGGATGACCTGACCGACTTTTTCTACGACGCGAACCCGGAATATAAGAAGAACGGGATGCGTGCCGCGAACATGGTTGATTACGGGATCTGGGATGATCCGGATACTT
>JBKKAS010000310.1:0-2826 GCA_046714595.1 Pyrinomonadaceae bacterium
GGCTGAACACGACTGATAGATCAGTCGATCTGCACAGCTGGGATCATTCGTTGGCGGGACAGGTCGTGACCGAATTATCACCGACTTTTTTGAACGAGTTTCGCATTCAATATGCAAAGCGACTTTCGTCTCGTATCTCGAACGAAGACTCGGCGCCGGGCCCGACGATCTCGATCAGTGGCCGGGCCAACTTCGGGCGGAACCCGATTATGGGCACCGACGAGACCCGCAACGCGACCACTCAATTTCATAATGCTTTTACAAGGGTCCTCGATTCCCATCTGATCAAAGCCGGCGGCGGTGCTAGCTTTATTCGAAACGGACCGCGCCAGGCCGTGTTCTCGTCATATGAATTTCCGTCGATCCAGTCATACCGCGATGCGGTGAGCGGTGTGAACCGCCTCGGGTACACCTCGTATCAGGAAACGTTTGGTGATCCGGAAGTCAGTTACGGAGCGACATTCATTAATCTTTTCGCACAGGATGAATGGAACGCCACGCGCCGCCTCAAGGTTCACGTTGGCGTAAGATACGATCTTTATCATCCGTCCGCCGCCGACCGGACCGCTCCGCTTAACTTCTCGCAGAACTTCAGAACGGACTCCAACAACTTTTCTCCACGGCTCGGAGCGGCGTATATGATCCGAGGCGGTGATCGTCCAACGATCTTGCGGGCGGGCACCGGAGTTTATTACGATCCGCCGTTTCTGTTCTCTTATCGCAGGGCGATCTTGAATAATGGGAATTCCAGATTCTTCAGTCTGAGCTTTTCGCCTGCATCCGCGGGAGCTCCTTTATTTCCCGATCACGCGGCCGCCATCGGAGTTCGCGATATCGATGCTATTTCTCCGGACTTCAACACAATGTATGCGGTTCATTCCAACGTGAGGTTGGAGCAAGCATTGACGTCGGATATGTCACTTACGGTCGGTTATCTTCATACTTTCGCGAGACAGATGCCGGTCACGCGAAATATCAACTGCCGCCCGGTCGGAACCACGCTCGCAGACGGTCGGCCGGTTTATGGAACGGTCGAGGCGTCGCCATCCGGCTCCGTACTGTTGAGAGGATGTTCAATTCCGATCGATCCGAACTATCGACGCATACTGATGGTCGAGTCCGCCGGTAATCTACGATACGCCGGTTTGATAATGCAATTGACGAAGCGTTTCTCCACCGGTTATCAATTCGGTGCGAACTACACGTTTTCTCGATCGCGGGACGACGCTCCGGAAGAGATTGCCCCTGCAATGATGAATGTGCTTTCGGATCCTTCGAATCGAGAGAGAGATCTTGGAAATTCGACAGGCGATGTACGCCAGTTTTTATCGTTCAGTATGGTAGCTCGTCCGACGTTCAGGACACGGATACGCATTCTCGACCTATTGCTGAATAACAATCAGCTATCGTTGCTCGCGCTCGCTGACAGCGGTTCGAATTTTAATTTCACGACAGGTGACATTAATCGTGACGGTGTGCCGGGAGACCGTCCGGTTGGCGTCGCCCGCAATTCCGGTCGTCTTCCCGCCTCTTCGAATCTCGATGCACGATACGCTCGGTTTATTGAATTGAAAAACGAGCTCGAGATCGAGTGTTTTGTCGAAGGCTCGAACATTCTCAACACAAAACAAGTGGCGAGCTACAACGGCACAAACCTCGCCGCTAATCATCTGACGAATTCACCGGTGAATCCGCTGACGGGTGAGCTTAGGGGGCCGCTGCCGGTGCTTCGCGAGGACTCGGCAAACTGGCGACCGTCCCGACAACTGCAGGTCGGCGTGAGGATACTTTTCTGAACGGCTGTTTCCGCAATTCAAAACTGAATGCGGTTCGAAACTTGGCATCACAGGCACTAGGGCCGAATAGAAATCCGGGAGGAGTGATAGTGATGCGGATCCCGAATCAGCCTCGGTACCCGCATATTGTTATCGCAGGACACAATTATCTGATGACTGTCACCGAGTTCGTCGTATTCGCTTCAAACGGGATGGTATCCGCGAAAAATTCGACAGATTCGGCCCTGCCTGCTCCATGTATCTCGATCGTAACGTGGTTATTCACTCCGGGCGTGCCGACTGATAAAGGATTGGAGCGGGCGCCGATGCCGGCCAGATCCCATACCTGATTGCTCGACATTCTGCACCCCCAGAGCCGCGCGGTGACGGTGTTGTTTGAGGTCCCGTTAGGAAACGATGTATTCTCAGCGGCGACAATTACGAGCCCGCCCTGATCGAAAATCGTGAAGCCATTGTTGTCATCAAATCTGCTTCCGTGTGCGGTGAAATCAACAGTGTTTCCGTTCGCGGGCAGCGTAGCAAAGCTCAGGCCGGCAAGTATGATCGCTCCGGCGCCATTCTCGTAGAATCGGTCTCCCGATGATGAGACTGACAAGTATGCCGAATTCGTCCGGTTATTTTCCATAAGTATGCCCTGAAAGTTATTGAAGCTGCGGTTACCTCGGAGGGTTGCGAATACGGCAGCGCCGTGTGCCCCTAGATTGTTACCGATTCGAATCCGTTCGGCCTGACGCACCAGGTTATTAAAAAAATCGTTATCAACGATTTCCGCGACGATCACGGCACCCGCCGCCGCCGCGCCGAAATTTCTAACATCGATTCCCCGTACGCTGTTCGTCGACATGATATGCGCGACGCGGATGTATGCAGTGCCCGGAAAGATCAGATCAGTTTCGATGTTGGATGAGCCATTAACTGCGTTTCTCACGGTCAGCCATTCGATACTATTACTACCGCGCCCGATCCTAATGGCACCAGTAAGTGTGGGTATTTGATAAGACGCTGTTGGTAAGCTGGCGGCGTCTATCAC
>JBKKAS010000311.1:0-19268 GCA_046714595.1 Pyrinomonadaceae bacterium
CGCCATTCTCTTGGTAGTTTTCGCAGGCGGACTTTATGGTACGTCCGCTTTTCTGCGCAGCCGCGGTATAATTCCGACGGTGACGAATCCGTTCGCCGCTAAGACCGGCCGGGCGAATACCGACATCAACCTTCGACCGGAGCCGAACGCTAATAACGATCCGATCGGTTTGGTTACGAAAGATTCGCGCGTGCGCATATTGAAGTCGCAGAACAATTGGTACCAGGTGGACGTTATCGAACAGGGCCGAACACGCGACACGCCGCTCGCGACAAACCGCGGTTGGCTGAATGGGAAGTACGTGGATGTGGATTAGAAGTCTATCAAGTCTGTTGAGTCTGTCGAGTCTAGCGAGTCTGTGGTTCCCAGCCAGCGATACCTTCCGCGAGAGGATACTTGACAGACTCGGTAGACCGGACAGACTCGACAGACTCAAGCGATGAGCGTATTAGACAAAGTCAGGCGATGGATAGACGGCGAGACGGCCGAGCTTGTGCTGGAAGAAGCGGCCCGTGATGCTCAGGTAAAACCGCGCAGCAAAGCGGAGGAGTTCATAGTCAAGATCGCGCGCGAAGTTGAGGGCGTTATGCAGCGCGAGTTGGTGCCGTTGCCGCAAGGCACAACGATAATCCCGAGCGAGTACACTATCTTTCTGTCGGACGAAGACGACAAAGATTGGCAGGGCGTAAAACGCCGCGGGCTGGAGCAGGGTCTTTACCACATACTCGCGGAGCGAGCGAAGGAGATCGCGGGGAAGCGAAAACTCGAAACGAAATCTTTCATCATTGAGCTGCGCGTTGATGGTACGTTGGAGAAGGGGAGCCTGCGTGTCCAACATAGCTGGGAAGATTCGTCGATCGGAAACAAAACCGGCGTCCTGGCGCGGCCGAAATCGGGAAAGCTCAGTCCACCACCACCACAGTCTTTGTCGGAGGCCCACGGCCCCACGAAATCCACGAATCCAAATTACCCACGTCACGCGGTAGAAGCCGCCTATACACCTCCACCGGTAACACCGAATTTTACCGGGAAGCGAGCGTCGGCGCCGCTTCCGGGAATCGAGCAGGCTATGCCTATCCCACCCGAGGACGCGGAGGTGATGACAAATGTCCGCAAGCGGGTCACGGAACTTTACAAACTGGAGATCTGGTTGAACGGTGTGCGGCAGAATGTCGTGCCGATCTTCAACAAGGAAGTCTCAGTCGGGCGTGGCTCGCGTTCGAAACCAGTCGACATCGCCCTGTCCGGAGATCCCGAGATCAGCCGCCGGCACCTGACGCTGGGCACGGACGGCGAGGGATATTTCTGGGCATTGAACGAAGGCCGCAACCCGGCGTCGATCAGCAACTACGAACTGCCGCCCGGACAACGCGTCACCATCAACCCCGGAGTGAGCCTCACAGTAGGATCTTACGTCCTGCGGATCCAACCCAAAGCCTAGTACGCTTGCTCGCCTATCTCGCGCTCGATCTGCGGCAACAGCGAGCGCCTGAGACGGTTTACGTGCGCCTGCGCCTCGCGCAGCGCCGAATCCGCCTCGGCGATGTTTCGTTCGATCTGAGAAATAAGCTGCTGCAGACTTCGCTGTTCGGCAACTAGTTTGTCCCGCCGATTTTCCCGGATCTCTATAGTCTGCGTCGAGCCTTCGAGCTGTGTGGTCCGCTCGATGCTCTGCGGTCTAAGGTCGAGTTCTATCTGCGTTAGTCGCGACTTTACCTGAACATGTTTTTCAATTAGTTCCATGTGGGCCTTTTGGAGGATGGCGACTCGCTGCTCGGAACGGACAAGGATCTCGAGTCCCATAATGAACCGCTGCTGCTTTTCCGTGAGGGTAAGCCCGCCGACTTTCTCGAACTTGTCAACGAACGTCTTTAACCGCTCGCTTAGCTGTTGCACCGAACGCGAGATGTTGGTCATCTCCATCGAGATATTCGCCATCGGGTCCATCGGCATCTGTTGCGGCGGCACATAACCGGCCCGGTCGGCCTGGGCGGGGATCGAGCACACAAATGTCAGTACAAAGATCGGCACGAGGATAATCTTCATTCTCATCGCAAACTCCATGTTGTCGGACAGGTTTACTAAGTTACCGCGTTTCACGCGGCTCGGATGCAGATGTTGCAAACATTTCCGGTACGCCGGGCAAGTTTTGCGTTTCGATAAGTTTGCGCAATTCCTTAAGAGTTTCCTCGACCCTTTCTCTAAGCTCCGGAGGATAGCCGAAGCTTCGTGCGTTTCTTTCGAATTCCTCACGGTCGAGGACGATGTAGCTCAGATCGGGACGAACAAGCACATCGATGTCCAGATCAATGTAATTCAGGACATCATACTCAAACTCGGGCGGCATATTAATGTTGCAGTAAAAGTTTCGTAATTCACCCGATGGTTCGTGGAAACGAAATATGTTGTACCAGCGGTCAAGCCAGTAATATTCGTAAGAGACCGTACCTTTCCGGATATGACCGAGTTCCGGATGGTGTAGTTCAGAGTCGAACTCGCCTACGAAAACCAGCAGCGGATCGCGACGCTCGACCAGCTGACATTTCCAGCTTCGACGAATGGTGCCGTCAAACTTGCGCGAGTTTACGGTGATCATTCGGCCGGCGTTCGTACAATGAGCACCGAGCACGGAGCGTGGTGGACGACAGAGTCCGAAACGGAGCCGATGAGAAGACGTTCCCAGCGGCTGTAACCGTGCGAACCCAGCACAATAAGATCCGGTTGACTCGCCTCCGCGGTTTCGACGATCCGGCTTTCCGGAGAACCGAACAATACTTCGGTAGAGATCGCCAAGGTCTTTCCCTGAAAATGCGCTTTTATACGCTCTTCCGCTCGCTCGAGCAGTTTGGCGGCATTCTCACGAGCGGTCTTTTCCAACTCGCCGGTGTCGGGGATGTAGCCGCCATAAATGTCGATCGCCATCGGTACCGCCATATCGACGACACTCACGATCTTGATCTCGTCGCCATCGGACAGTGCAAAATGGCGGAGCATTTCAATTGCGGCATCGCTCTGCTTTGCACCGTCGGTCGCAAATAGTATTTTCATGATCCGCCCTCAAGAGAATGGAATTGATCTCAGTGCCGCTATTCTATCCCGATTTCTCGGAAAAAGAGTAGGGAATTACTCGAAGAGTTTTTGAAGAAGCTGCTTGAACATCAGCGCTTCGGTATCGGTCAGGCCTGCCAAAGTTTGTTCTTCAAGCTCTTCCCAAGCCTGCTCGAGCGCCGCCCGGACATCGACGCCCTTCTGCGTCAGGAATATGCGCGTCGATCTCGCGTCATCCTCGTACCTTGCGCGGGTTACAAAGTCGTTCTCGAGAAGACCGCCGAGGATCTTGTTCACCGTCGGCGGCGAGAGGTTAAGGCGAGCGGCAAGATCGATCTGTCGCTGGCCGTCCGTCTTCCAGAGCTCCATCATCACGAAAACCTGGCCGCTGTGAAGCCCGACGGAATTGGCGTACCTCTGAAGGACATTCTTATGAATAACAGTCGCCTTCGCTAGCATGAATGCGGCAGTCTCCTCGAATTGCATAAGTACTTATGTTTAACCGGTTTAAGTAAAGGTTCACCGGCGTATAAGAAATCGTTAGCCGACTAATAAGCTACCATTAGCTGGCTAATAAGCAAAGCTTAGAGGGGTACTTTTAGTTTTATGCATATAGTAGAATTTAGAAATGACTAAGGCCGAACGATTAAGGGATGGAAGGCATCTACTGCTTAAGCTTCACAAGAATCTGGTCGACCACGAGCGAGCAATATGGGAGGGCATCAATGGGCCCGCGACTGCGGCGCAATTCCTGAATGTCTTGCTTGAAGATAAAGACTTTGGCTGGCTCCGTAAGTTCTCGACTCTAATCGTCGACATCGACGAGATGTTCGCACAGAAGGATGGGTTTTCCGATGAAGTCGTCGATCTACACCTAAAGAAGCTTCGCGAGCTCGTCGCCATGAAGGATGAGGATGAAGGATTCAAGTCAAAATATCAGGCGGCGCTGCAGCAAGATCTGGACGCGGCCGCCCGGCAGGGTGATTTGAAATTGGTACTAGGTCCCGGCGACTGACGTCACGAGCGACCGCTCTTTTTCCAATCCGAGAGAAATCCTTCGAGGCCCTTATCGGTCAATGGATGTTTGACCAGTTGTTGAATCACCTTGAAAGGGATCGTAGCTACATCCGCTCCCGCGAGAGCGCAATCGACAATGTGCATCGGATGCCGGATCGATGCTGCGAGAACCTCGGTCGCAAACCCATAGTTACCGTAGATCTGCACGATGTCCGAGATCAGCTGCATCCCGTTAGTCCCAACATCGTCAAGTCTGCCGATAAACGGTGAGATATATTTGGCTCCTGCCTTAGCGGCCAGAAGTGCCTGAGCGGCCGAGAAACACAATGTCACATTCACGCCCGTTCCTTCGTTCGTGAGCGTTCGGGTCGCTTTTAATCCCTCGAGCGTCAGCGGACACTTCACGACAACATTTGGTGCGATCTTGGCGTACTCACGGCCTTCGCGAAGCATTCCTTCGGTGTCGAGAGCGGTTACCTCGGCCGAGACGTCACCTTTGACCATAGAGCAGATCTTCGCGATGTGTTCCTTGAAATCAACGTCGCCTTCTTTTGCAACGAGTGAAGGGTTCGTTGTGACGCCGTCGATCAAACCGAGTTCATTTGCTTCGCGAATCTCATCCAGATTCGCTGTATCGATAAAGAATTTCATAAGAGTTGTTGGCCTATTCTAGTTCAACGGATCGGCTGAGACAAAGTGGATTCGTCGGACCGTACTGCATTGGTCAATGTTCCGATCCCCTCGACCTCAACCTCGCATACATCGCCGTCCACCATTTTCGAAACCCCCGCCGGCGTACCGGTTGCAATTACGTCGCCCGCTTTCAGCGTCATCTGTCGTGAAATATATCTGATCAGAAAATCAACAGGAAAAACCATCTGTGATGTTCTTGAGTCTTGTTTTATGACTCCGTTTACTTTGGTGGTAATGCGAACATCCGAAACATCAAGGTCGGTTTCGATATGCGGTCCGATAGGGCAGAACGTGTCAAATGACTTTCCGCGTGTGAATTGAACATCGGTCTGCTGTATATCCCGGGCCGTAACGTCATTTAGGCACGAGAAGCCCAGGACATATTCGAGTGGATCTTCGTCATCAAGAACATTCTTACAATCGCGTCCGATAACGACAGCGAGCTCGCCTTCGTGCTCGACTTGATTTGATTGAGAGGGAATCACGATCGCCTGGCCGCTTGCGATGATCGCCGACGGTGCTTTCAAAAACAGCAGCGGAGCCGCCGGCACGTCATTGCCTAATTCCTTAGCGTGATCGGCATAGTTGCGTCCGACACACACGATCTTGGATGGAGTGGTAGAAAAATCACGCTTCATATAATATGCGAAACGGCAGAGATCAATACTTAAGGAACCGTTTCGGAAACCACCTCGCTCGGGGCACTGATATTTCCAGCCTTGTCCGTTGCCGTCAGATAATAGAAGTAAGTCTTGCCGGATTCGACCCGAGCGTCTTGAAACGTGTTCGTGGTCAAGGGTTCCGAGGTCAGCAACATCCACTTCGCTTTATCGAGTGACGCGTCCTCCGACCGGTAAATGCGATAGGCCGTAACATCCTTTTCGGGGTTGGTCGCAAAGAATATCGAGATCGTCGTCGGCGTTGCGGCAAGTGTGATCGCAGCAGGTGCGCCCGGTGCGAAGGTATCCTTCGGCAGAATTTCAAGTATGTTCGATTCGCTGCTTTCGACAGGTTCGCCGCCCGTACCGACCGACACAGCGCGGACGAAATAGAGTAGAGGTTTGTCGAATTCAAAAAACTCGTCGTCGAAATTCGTGTCGGTGACAGGCGTTTTGTTGCGCAGCTTGCCGGGAGTTTTGTCGGAGCCGGACCGATAGACGTTATAGCCAAGCAGGCTGACCGGAGTCGAGCCATCTACGTTGGCGATCGGAGCGTCCCAGTCAAGTTTCACCGATTCCTGAGAAACCGATGCAGAGAGGGAAGTTGGTGTTCCGGCAATTCGCGCCGCCGGTTCAAGCAAGAAGAAATTCGAAAAAGCCGCCTTTTGTCCGGACGCGTTAACGAATCGGATCGCATATCGCAGACGGGCAGCCTGACCCGCAAACTGCAGCGTGTCGGTATAGTTCAGCGTTTTCGAACCGAAGTCCGACTCGCGGATGGTGAGAGCCGCGACCAGCGTACTTCGCGAAGCGAATTCTTCTTCGGAGAGGCTCTGTGGGGAAGTCAGCGGTTCGGCAAGTCGGTATACATCAGCCCGATTGATATTCTGGGAGCTGCTCGTCGCAGCATTCGCTGCCGGCATTTTCCAGGAAAGTATCACTTGGTTTCCGCGTTGGAAGCCAGTAATGTCGACACGCTGAACAACGCGCTCTTTCGGGGGCAAGGGCGGCTTACGTTTGCCGCAGCTTAAGCTCATAAGCAAAGCAACTGCTAAAAGCGCTATCGGTGCTTTAGCTTTAAAGGGCTTAAAATAAGTGCTTAACGTATATCTAGTGATCGATGAGGCTTTGAGCATCTGATTAAATCATAAGACGTATTGGCGCAAATTCTGATCCTGGATCAAGCCACTTAAACGTGACTCTACGTAAGCAACATCGATACGTTGGTGCTTAACCTCCAGCTCACTGCCCAGGAAGCTAATGTCTTCGAGGAGCTTTTCGAGCAGCGTATGCAGACGCCGGGCACCAATATTTTCAGTGCTTTGGTTTATCTCGGCGGTCATTTCGGCTAGTTTGGAAATGGCCTCGTCGGTGAATTCGAGCTCGATACCCTCCGTGTTAAGCAATGCCTGATATTGCTTAATCAGAGAATTCTTTGGCTGTACGAGAATGCGCTTAAGGTCTTCGATGGTTAAGGATTCAAGTTCTACTCGAATAGGAAATCGGCCCTGAAGCTCAGGTATCAGATCAGATGGCTTGGAAACATGAAACGCACCTGCGGCGATAAAAAGGATATGTTCGGTGTTGACCATCCCGTAACGTGTGTTTACGTTCGTGCCCTCGATGATGGGTAACAGGTCGCGTTGGACGCCTTCGCGTGAAACATCGGGGCTGCCCGTCGATTCCCTCCCGGCGATCTTGTCCACTTCATCTAGAAAGATAATTCCGGAGTCCTGGGTTTTCTGGATCGCAGTACGGGTGATCTGATCCATGTCCGCGAGCCGTTCCTGCTCCTCGCGGATCAAATAGGTCCGTCCTTCCCCGACCTTCATCTTGCGCCGCACAGTTTTCGTGGGGAAAAGGTTCCCGAACATGTCGCGGAGGTTAACCCCCATCTCCTCCATTCCCTGCCCACCGACGAAATCGATCGTCGCGTTTCCGCGGTCCTGTGCGTCGATCTCGATCAAACGGTCGTCCAGTTCTCCTCGACGGAGCTGCTCGCGCAGTTTTTCCCGAGTCCGGTTGGTCGTACTCTCATCCACTGCACCCGCGCCGTCGTACTGGGTCTGATAATGCAAGCTGGAAGGGGGTAAGAGAATATCAAGGATCGATTCTTCCGCATTCTCTTCGGCCCGCAGGCGAACTTCTTCGTAGGCGGACTGCTTGGTCATATCGATCGCAACGTCCGTTAACTCACGGATCATACTTTCGACGTCGCGGCCAACGTAACCAACCTCGGTGAATTTAGAAGCTTCGATCTTTATGAAGGGCGAGTCGGCGATTCGCGCAAGCCGGCGTGCGATCTCAGTTTTCCCGACACCGGTCGAACCGATCATGAGGATATTTTTGGGCAGCACATCCTGAGCGATCTCAGGCGGGAGTTTCTGCCTTCGTATCCTGTTACGCAGCGCGACAGCGACGGCCCGCTTCGCATTAGCCTGACCGACTACGTACTTGTCGAGTTCCTCGACGATTTGACGCGGCGTGAGATCGTCAAGCTTCGGCTGCTTCGCACCTTCTTTAATTTCTCCACCAAGGTAGATCGGCATTAATAGTTACAACTCTTCAACTACAATTTCGGCGTTCGTATAAATACAGATCTCACTGGCGATCCTCATTGCCTCGGAGGCGATCTCGGGAGCGGAAAGCTTCGTGTGTTTCATCAACGCCCGGGCCGCGGCGAGGGCGAACATGCTTCCGGAACCCACCGACAGGAGCCCCTCATCCGAAGAGATCACGTCGCCCTTTCCCGAAATGAGAAATGCATCCTTCTTGTCGGCGACGATCAGCAATGCTTCCAGATGACGAAGGTATTTGTCGGTCCGCCAATCCTTGCTTAGCTCGATGGCAGCACGTTCGAGTTGTCCCTGGAACTGTTCGAGCTTTGTCTCGAATCGCGACAGTAGAGAGAACGCATCCGCAGTCGCACCTGCAAATCCCGCCAGAATTTCGCCATTACCGAGACGCCGCACTTTGCGCGCGTTGCCTTTGATGACCGTGTCACCAAGTGTTACCTGTCCGTCACCTGCCATCGCGACCGACCCGTTTCGCTGCACGAGCAGTACCGTAGTCGAGCGGAGCAGGACTTCGCCGTGTCTTGAACGCATAAAAAACCAATGATAAGCCTTTAATTTCAAATGCTCAAATTGACAGACAGCGGGTATTTATTTGAACATAAATGAGTTTATGACGAATAGACCGACGATCGGTGTGACGATGCGGCTCGAGTTAGAGACGCGGCGCTTTTATCTCGGGCGAGATTACAGCGAAGCCGTCGAGGCCGCCGGGGGCCTACCGGTTCACATACCGCTGATTCCCGATGAGAGGTACATCAGATCAATCGTGGGGCAACTTGACGGCATTCTTTTGCCGGGCTGTGATAGCGATGTTGATCCGTCATACTACGGCGAGGATCCGCATCCGAAATTGAAAAAGGTTGTGCCGGAAAAGGATGCGACGGATATGCTGGTTCTCGAGGAAGCAGAGAGATCGGATATTCCGGTGCTCGCGATATGTTACGGGATGCAGGTCTTAAATGTCGCTCGGGGAGGAAGCCTGATACAGGACATCGAAGCACAAGTAGAGAATTGTGCGAAGCACGACCAGGGAATTCCCCTTGCGCGAAATTCGCATGGTATTTCGATCTCTCGGAACAACGTCCTATCCGGTTTACTTGAGCAGGCGACAGATCGTAACGAAACAAAAGTAAACTCTCACCATCACCAGGCCGTACGTACCACTGGCCGCGATCTAACGGCGATCGCCTGGGCAAACGACGGTATAATCGAGGGCATCCAAGACACTCGCCCCAATCGGTTTGTGCTCGGCGTTCAGTGGCACCCGGAGCTTTCATGGAATTCTGACGAGCTATCGCGAGCGATCTTTGAAACGTTTGTCGCGAAATGTACGGAAGTGGCGTCGCGTCGTAAGATCGATGCTGTAACCGGGGTCGAGCAAGTTTTGAAATTAGTATAGTTGGCGTGTTCGAATAAGACGGAAGCTGGCGCGGTACATTAAACAAGTTGACGTAAAACATCCAGAGGGTCGAAGTTTCTTGATTTGATGATTTACGCGTATCTAGCTCGAGTTCTGCGATCAGCGTCGAAAGATAGACAGTTGAAGTTGGCAGGAAATAAAAAAGGTAATTTTTAATGAATCATCCCGTAGTTATAGGAATAGTTTCTTGGTTCTTCCCTGGCGCAGGATATCTTATCCAGGGACGTTACGTACGTGGGCTGATCATCGGCGGTTCGATCTGGGTCATGTTCATAATCGCGTTGATCAGCGGTGGAGCGTATTATCCAGGCTTCGACTTCAGGGACGGTCAGCTTTTATATCTCCTGAACGTATTCGCGAAACTCGGAAACGGGCTCGGGGCGTTGATCAGCTTCCTTGCTTCTGTGCAGCCTGCGCCCGACATTGCGGCGCGTGCTACATTTGAATACGGCGGTCGCTTTCTGGAAACAGCCGGTTTGCTCAACTATTTGGCTACCATGGACGCCATAGATATTAATCTCGGGAGGAAGAAATGACACATTTTCTTTATCTCGTCGGATTCGCAGTTTTTGTCTCGGTGGTATTCGGCGCCATCGCCGAGGGTACGCCGAAAGAGCGGATATGGTATGGAACAAAGACATTCCTTCAGTTTGTCGGAATAAGTCTCGCGATCGCATGGGTGCTGTACTTTATCCCTTAGCCTAATGCCTATCGTAGAAACCGAAAGTCTCGTTCTAAAAAGTTACAACCTCGCGGAAGCTGATCGGATCGTCGTTTTCTTTACACGTGAACACGGAATTGTCAGAGGCGTAGCCAAGGGTGCGAAGCGGCTGAAGAGCCGGTTTGGCAGCACGCTTGAGCCTTTCTCGACAGTACAGCTCGAATACTTTCAGAAAGAAGAACGCGAGCTGGTTAGCATTCAGCGTGTGGATCTTTTGCGATCGCGTTTCGAAGCGGCGAGCAATCCCGAATTCCTTCATACATTTTCGTACATTGGTGAACTCCTTGCTGCCTTTGTTCCGCCGCATGATCCGAACGAGACGCTTTACCGCATGGTAAAAGCGTGTATCGAATCGTCGAGCAATTCGCCGACGAATCTCGCTGCCATTCGCGTATATTTCGAACTATGGCTGCTTCGCCTCGGCGGCTATTTACCCGACTGGAGCGTTTGTGATGTATGCAAGCGCAAGCTTTCGACGAATGAAGCTGCAGATCTTCAGGCCGATTTTCATTTATTCTGTTCGCAGTGCCGCAAGTCGCGGAGCGGGCAGGTGATCACAGCCCTGCACCGAGAAGTTTTCCACAATGTGCAAAAGCTTGCTCCCGACGAGTTTGCAGAGTTCGCATCCGCAAACGTCAGTGCTGCAGCCGAGGTATCTGACGTGCTAAAACGAATTATTTCTAACGTGATCGGCAGGGAAGTGGCAAGCGAAAAGACCTTTGCGGTAAACTTCTAGCTGTACCACATGCGCTTTAGCTTGACGATCTCGCGATATCTCATTGGGGCAATTCTGCCTTACTTTGTTTTTTCCTGGCTTCTCCTCAGCGTCATTCTTTTCGTGCAGCAGGCGAGCCGCTTCGCCGACATTTTCTTTAGCGCGAATATCCCCGCGAGCCTGGTGTGGCAGCTCACACTGGCGCTTGTGCCCAACGTAATAGCATTCACCTGTCCGATGGCGGCGCTCGTTGGCGTGATCATCGGACTGTCTAAGATGCAGGGTGATAGCGAGCTTGTCGTGATACGCGCTGCGGGTGTCGGTAATTTCCAGATAACCGTTCCGGTCGTGATCCTCGGGCTGGTTCTGTCGATCTTCGCTTTCTTTGTAAATTTGTACGGCGTTCCGCTGGCCGCACGTATGGTTCGTCAGGTCGCGATCCAGACGGCGATATATAAACTCGAATCGCCAATTGAGCCGGGGGTTTTTAATACCGAGATCGCTGGCTACACGATCTATGTCCGGGACGGAGACATTTACGACGGCCAGTGGCAGAACATTTTTGTTCATCACGAGGACGAGAAGACGGGAACGGTACGCCTGATCACCTCGAGCAACGGGCGCATAGATTCGTCGGGCGAGCTTTCGGAGCTTGTACTGGAAAACGCGGTCGCCACTACGTTCGATAGAGCAGGGAATCAGGACAAATTAATCTCTGAGCGCATTGGCGACGTTCGGTTCGCGATCAAGACAAAGCGTGGCGAACTGATTCAAAAACTGAGCAGCGCCGATCTGGCCCCGGAAGAGCTTGGCCTCGCGCAACTCTCAGAATACGCAGGGCAAAAAGAGGGAAGGGAACGCACAGAGGCTCAGATACTTTGGCAGCGTCGCATCATTCTTTCGATCACGCCGCTGATATTTTGTCTCCTTGGCACCGCCTTGATACTCCGATTCAACCGAAAGGGAAAGGGCTTCGGAGTTGTCATCGCACTGGTTAGTCTCATCGGGTATTATCTCCTCACTTTTCTCGGGGAACAGCTGGCGCGGACCGAGCGGATCACGGTGTTCGAAGCGAGTCTCATACCGATCGTGATTAGCTTCTTGCTGATCGCGTGGCTAAACGTATCGGGAAAAATTGCGTTTATCGGACGGGCTGGTCACACCGTCAGGGAGTGGGCATCGGGCTTCGAGGCCAGTACGTCCTGGCCGAGGCGAACAAATCGATTTATTGATATAACGGCAGGTATCAGAGACTTCGATCTGGTCGTCAACATACTCAAGTACTACCTGCTAACACTCGTTTTCTTGACGGCCGTATTTGTTATTTTTACCGCGTTCGAACTTTGGAAGTTCGCGGGGACGATCGACGGCGGGATAGTGCTGCTCATGCGCTACCTCTTCTACTTGCTGCCCTTCGTTTACCTCCAACTCGCGCCGTCTGCAGCGATGATAGCGACGCTTGCAACATACGTCATCAAGTCTCGCCAGAACGAGGTCGTCACCTGGACATCCGCCGGTCAAAGCGTCTACCGTCTGCTTTTGCCATGTATCCTGCTCATGCTCGTATTCGGCGTGATCAACTGGCAGATCCAGGAAAGGATCGCTCCCGGAGCAAATCAACGACAAGACGAGCTTCGCTCGCAGATTCGCAGCCGTGGAGTGCTTGCAAATAAATCCGGCAAGTTTTGGGTGGCAAACGATCGACGCATTTACTCGTTTGAGCTAGACCCCTTCGTCTCTGAGGTCTCGGATAATATCACGGCGTCTGATAACGACCCGCAATCCACATCCGGTTGTCCTGCTGCGTGCGCTGTTCGGAACCTTACGATCTATGAATTCGAGGATAAGGGCGAAAAAATGCAAGCCCTGTACCGAATAGAATCGGCCGTTTGGGAGGCTGACCGCATTCGTTTTACCGGCCCGGGGCAAAAGAGTTATTTCGGCGAGGGGAGGATCACGACCTCCAGGATGTCGGACGGGGAAGTGAAGGAAGATTCAAATCCGTTCGCGGAGATGCGGAAGAAACCGAGCCATCTGAATATCTCGGAGACAAAGGCGCAGCGGGAGAGCAGTGAATCGGATCTAGAGCAACGACTCTTTGGCGTAGCCGTCGAGAAGAAGCAAGCGACCATATTTCTTCCGTTTATTATTGCTTTGTTCACCGCACCATTCGCGCTTAGCTTGAGCCGGAAAGGGAAGGCGACCACCGTCGGCTATGCGGTTGGGCTATGGCTGCTTTTTATGGGTGTGACGAACGCGTTCGAACAGTTCGGATCGAACGGATATATTAGCCCGGCGTTTGCGGTGTGGGGGCCGCTCGTTTTGTTTTCGATGTTGGGGGTGTATCTGCTGTCTCGCGTTCGGACTTGAATCAAAATATTTCGAGACAAGATCTCGGTTGAAATACTAGAATAGTAATGAGCGCGGCTGTCCCAGGGGTCGCTGCTTTTTTATATGATCGAATCAAAAACGCGCATCTTGTGTGTAGAAGACAACCGGGATTCTCGAGAGATGATTGCGACACTCCTGCGCGAAACCAATGGCGATTATGATGTCACAGCCGTCGAGACAGCGGCCGAAGCCCTGGCTCTTGACGGCAAAACCAAGTTTGATCTCTACATTCTCGATATATGGTTACCGGGCATGGACGGTGTCGAACTTTGTCGACGCCTTCGAGAACGTGGCGTTACAAAACCTATAATGTTCTTCTCGGCGATGGGAGTCCAAACAAAAGATCGCGATTACGTCCTTGCGGCAGGGGCCGATGAATTCCTGGTAAAATCGCTTGACCTGGACAGGTTTACCGAAACTGTCGAACGTCTGCTCGAGAGGGACTAGAGCGGTATCCTATTAAGAGTTCGCGGAATAGAGATAGTGAAGGCTTCGGACAGTTATCCGAAGCCTTTCTGTGTGTGCACGCGAAAAAAATTAACTATCGCGAGGGTGCCGGTGCCTTGATATCGACATCGATCTTTTTATCACCGCCGGACATAAAGCCACCCGACATCACAACCGCAGCAATAATTGCTACGATGATTATCAACGCTATGGCCCAGACGAAATTTCCTGGTCCGCTGCCTTCTCCTTCTGCCATTTGTTTGACCCTCCTCGATTTTGAATATTTGTAACCTGTTGAAATTAGAGCAAATTGGGTGCCAGTTAAATGCATTATTTTGAGACAGCCCTAGGCCTCGAAAAGCCCCGCTATCAGAGATAAGCGGGGCAGGGTAGTACAAGATCGGGGTGTTACGTTTAGGTGCCGGTTTCCCAGCTCGACATGTACTCGAGCATTTCCGGCGTAAGCTCGTCAATCGAAATTCCCATAGCTCGGAGCTTAAGACCCGCGATCTCCTGATCGACCTCCGAGGGCAGGACGTGTACGCCGTGTTCAAGCTTTCCTTTTTGCTTCACGAGATATTCCGCCGACAGGGCCTGATTGGCAAAAGACATATCCATTACAGACGCAGGATGTCCTTCGGCGGCGGCTAGATTGATCAGACGGCCTTCTCCGAGAACGATCACGCTCTTTCCGCCGTTCCTGCCAATATACTCTTCCACGAATGGACGGCGTTTGACAGCGGGCTCGGACATTTCACGAAGTGCGTTGAGATTCAACTCGAGATCGAAGTGGCCGCTGTTGCAGACTATCGCTCCATCTTTCATTGCTTCGAAATGTTCCTTATCGATGACGTGGCGGTTACCGGTGACGGTAACGAAGAAATCTCCGATCTTGCACGCTTCCTTCATCGGCAACACGCGAAAGCCGTCCATCACCGCCTCGATCGCTTTGATCGGATCTATCTCCGTAACGATCACGTTCGCGCCCATTCCGCGGGCACGCATCGCGACACCCTTACCGCACCAACCGTAGCCCACGACGACCAGCGCTTTTCCAGCGAGAAGAATGTTCGTGGCGCGGATAATGCCGTCAAGCGTCGACTGTCCGGTTCCGTACCGGTTGTCAAAAAAGTGTTTCGTCTGTGCGTCGTTGACCGCAATGGAAGGGAAGTTGAGCACGCCGGCTTTTTGCATCGCCTTGAGCCGGACGATTCCGGTCGTGGTCTCTTCTGTCGTTCCGATGAGGCTGCTGGATAGTTCCTTCTTTTCCTTTAGCATGGTCGCCACGACGTCTGACCCATCGTCAATAATGAGATTCGGATTCGTATCCAGCGCCGCCCGGACGTGGCTAACGTAAGTCTCGATCGACTCGCCCTTGATCGCCATCACGGGAATACCCCAATCTGCGACCAACGAAGCGGCGACGTCATCCTGTGTGGAAAGCGGATTCGATGCGATCAGTAAAGATTCCGCACCGCCGGCCTGCAGCGTGCGTGCGAGGTTAGCGGTCTCCGTCGTGATGTGAGCACACGCGATAAGCTTTACGCCGATCAACGGTTTCTCTGCCTCGAAGCGCTCGCGGATCAATCGAAGGACCGGCATCTCACGGTCCGCCCATTCTATTCGTTGTTTTCCTTGCGGTGCGAGGTTGATGTCTTTGATGTCGTATTGAATTGAAAGTTGTTCAGTTGCCATATAGATTTTGTTCGTTGTTGATTCTTCTTAGCTCGCTCGTCTGATTGAAATGGTCCGCTGCCGCAGAATGTCTGGGAACACAAACCAAACCTTAAACAGCAGCCGCGTCGCTAAGTGATCCGAGCAGGGCATCGGCCTTATCAGTCTTTTCCCAGGAGAAGCCGTCGCGTCCGAAGTGACCGAACCGGGCCGTTTCCTTAAAAATAGGTTTGCGCAGGTCGAGCGCTTCGATAATGCCCTTCGGTGTAAGCGCGAAATTCTTGCGGACGGCCTGGGAAAGCCTGTCGCCGTCGACCTTTCCGGTGCCGTGAGTATCGACATAAACCGATACGGGCTCCGCCACGCCAATAGCGTAAGCGAGTTGAACCGTGCACTTGTCAGCCAATCCGGCCGCGACGATATTCTTAGCAATATAGCGAGCCATGTATGCGGCCGAGCGATCGACCTTGGTTGGATCTTTACCTGAAAAGGCCCCGCCTCCGTGCGGAGCATAACCGCCGTAGGTGTCCACGATGATCTTGCGACCGGTAAGGCCGGCGTCACCCATCGGTCCACCGATCACGAAACGGCCCGTCGGATTGATGTGAAACTTTGTGTTCTCATCAAGCAGCTCGGCCGGAACCGTTGTTTTGATTATCCTGTCGAGAATATCCTTGCGGAGCTGTTCGGTGGTTACGTCGTCCGCGTGCTGCGTCGAGATAACTACGGCTTCAACCCGGAAAGGAATGCCGTCACGATACTCAACCGTTACCTGAGACTTACCGTCGGGACGTAAATAGGGAAGTTCTTCACTTCTCCGAGCCGACGAAAGTTTCATTGTCAGATCGTGTGCAAGCTTGATCGGCAAAGGCATAAGCTCCGGTGTTTCGTTACACGCAAAGCCGAACATCAGTCCTTGATCGCCGGCACCGCCCGTGTCTACGCCCTGGGCAATGTCCGGCGACTGCGTTCCGACAGCGTCGACTACCGAGCAAGTATTGGCGTCATAGCCATAGCTTGCGTCGTTGTAACCGATCTCGTGGATAGTGTCGCGGACGATCTGCTTATAATTGACCCGCGCATTCGTCGTGATCTCGCCAGCGATGACGGCTAAACCTGTAGTAACAAGAGTTTCACACGCGACCCGGGCCATGGGATCCTGCTCGAGGATCGCATCGAGAACCGCGTCTGAGATCTGATCAGCGATTTTGTCCGGGTGGCCTTCGGTGACCGATTCGGACGTGAATAGAAAATTTCCGCTACTCAATGATTTAATAACTCCTTCTGAGCGTTCTACTGCTTGATATCAGGGTAGATAACAAAACAGTAATAATAGCCTTTTAGCGGCATGCTGTCAAAGCGGATGAAGATGTGGAAACGGGGTACCAAGCAGGGGAAGGAAGACAAATTAACCATCAGACAACCCACACCCTGCGTCCGATAATAGGGATTATGTATCTAAACTCCAGACCTGGCAGTACTGATATCAAATGTCGACGACACCGTTCTTAACGTCATCAAAGGCCTGTTTAAGCACCTGCAGGACTCCCCGCTTGCTGTGCTCCGACGAATCCGCGAAACGAACCTCGAGCGCAAAACCCTTTCCATCAGGTGCGTAACGAAAACTAATTCCGTTCGTAGCTCGCGGGGTAACGGCATCCAGCTTCTTATTTGGGGTACGAGGAGCTGCACTTTTTTCCCGCTTGCCACCAGCGAGTTGGTCCAGGAAATCGAACATCGCGGCTTCATCAAACTGCCGTGCGATTTCCAGCAACATCGCCTTCGCGTTGATATTTGCCGCCCGGCATTTGTCACGGACAGCTGGCGGAAGGCCAGCAATCGTCAACAGCTCGGTAACGGTTGTGCGGCCCTTACTTATCTTCTGGGCGATCTCGTCCTGGGTATATCCGAATTTCTCCTTAAGCGCGGCGAGCCCGTCTGCCTCTTCCCAAACCGTCAGATCTTTCCGCTGGAGATTTTCGATCAGCGCGATCTCCGCGATCTCGCGCTCGTCTACATCCATTTCGATGCACGGCACGTCAGTGAGTCCGGCGAGTTGTGATGCGCGCCAACGACGCTCGCCGGCGATTATCATGAACCGGCCATCTTCGGTTGGCCGTACCAGTAACGGCTCGAGAACTCCCTTTTCCTTTATCGATTCAGTCAACTCGGTCAAATCGCCAAACTCGGTCCGAGGCTGATCCGGATTAGGAAAAACGGATGTTACGGCGATGGTGCGACCGACAGAACGCGATCTGGCGGCGATCTGCTCAACGTAATGTGAGTCGTGTCGCATCTTTATTCCGAGCGGTAGTCCAGCTTTAGACACGTTTAAGCACCTCCTTCGACAGGCTCTGGTATTCAACGGCACCGGATGACTTCGGTGCGTAAGCGAAAATTGGTTTTTTATGTGCGGGCGATTCTTCAAGCCGCACGCTGCGGGAGATTACCGTCTTGAATGCCTTCTTGCCGAAGACACTTCTTATATGAGCTTCAACATCCTTTGACATAAGTGTCCGGCGATCGAACAGGGTGACAACGACACCGAGTAAATTCAGATCAGGATTTGGCCGCGAACGGATCTTCTCGATCGTCTCCAGAAGGTCGTCAGTTCCCTCCAGCGCAAAGTACGACGACTGGATCGGGATGATTATGTGCTGAGCCGCGACCATTCCGTTAACTGTCAGGATTCCGAGTGTCGGCGGTGTGTCGACGATGATGATGTCAAACTTCCCTTTCAGCTTTTCGATCCGGTCCCGGAGCTTGAAAGCAGCGTCAAAATCGCCCATCAGTTTCGCTTCGAGCTTCGCAAGGTTGATACGGGATGGAATGATCGAAAGGTTTTCGGTGTTCGTCTCGTAGACGAGTTCCTCGAGCGGGCGGTCAGGTTCGGTAAATAACTCATACGCGCCGCCGTTTACGCGTGCCGGATCGATAAACGACAACGAACTGTTGCTTTGCGGATCAAGATCGATAAGCAGAACCTTTTTTCGGCTCGCGAGGGCTGCCGCCAGATTGATTGCGGTCGTAGTCTTACCAACGCCGCCCTTTTGGTTCGCGATAACGATTATCATGATGTGCGAGATGTGCTGTCGCCAGAGCAAGCGGCAACACCCGTAAGAAAGTCTATCCGATCAGATCGGGCCATTCTTCTGCGCCGGTAGGAGTATCACCGCTTTCGGACTCGGCGTCCAGCGGATTCGAAGAGGCCGACAAGTCAATTACAGTTTGTTTCACAAAGATCGGGCAATCGAGCCTGAGCGCCAAAGCTATTGCATCTGATGGCCGAGCATCCATCGATACGATCTCACCCTCATTATCCCGTAGTTCGACGACTGCGTAGAACGTATTCTCCTGCAGATCAGTAACTATAACACGCGATGCAATGAGGCCGCATTCGATGATGACATTGCGAAGAAGGTCGTGAGTCATCGGACGCTGCGGGACGATTTTTTCAATCTCAAGCGCGATGGCGTTTGCCTCGAACGCGCCTACCCAGATCGGCAAGACAGTTTCCGACTCCACGCCCTTCAACACAACGATGGGCGTGTTCGTATTTGGGTCCATTATGAGGGCCCCGATCTTTACTTCGATCAAGCTATTTTCGTCGCTCACGTTCTCTAACAAGCTTCCCCAAATAATGAGTTCGATCTTAATTCCCGAATTCTAACGTCAACCACGTGGCCGATCCGGTCACCCGATCCCGGAAAGTTTATCAGCTTATGACATGTTGAATGGCCCGTCAGGTCTTCCGAGCTTCTACTTGAGATGCGTTCAGCAAGAACCTGGACCGTTTTGCCGAGATAGCGCTGCAACCGATCGTTCTGGCTGCGCTTTTGTGTTTTTTCGAGTTCGAGGAATATCAGATTATTCTCTGCTTTATTTAATTATTAATCCATTTCGAAAG
>JBKKAS010000312.1:0-6129 GCA_046714595.1 Pyrinomonadaceae bacterium
GGTTGGGTCAGCTAATGCCCAAGGGATCACGGCTAATCTGAACGGAACCGTATCGGATGAAGCTGGGGCTGCGGTTCCGACTGCCATCGTTACTATTCGCAATGAGAGAACGGGCTGGCAGCGCGAAACCAACACCGGCGACGACGGCGCCTTTACGTTTTCTCTTTTACCGACCGCACACTATACGGTGAAAGTTGCGCGAGCGGGTTTCCAAACAACTGAAAACAGGGACCTGGTCTTAGAAGTAGGAGCTCAGCTCACGCTAAAGATCCCACTCAATGCCGCGGGACCTGTCGAAACCGTCACCGTGACAGATGGAAATGCCGTCAGCACCGCTCCATCCGTCAGCACCGTGATCAACCGGCAATTCGTCGAGAATTTGCCGATGAACGGGCGCAGTTTTCAATCACTTATCCTACTTACGCCCGGCGTTGTGTTGACCAAATCTGGTTTTGGCGAGCAGGGACAGTTCAGCGTCAACGGACAGCGGAGCAACGCAAACTACTTCACCGTCGACGGAGTCAGCGCAAACATTCAAGTCAGCGGCTCGGCTACCCTCAACCAAACCGCTGGCGGCTCGATCCCGGGTGCAAGCGCCAGCGGCGGTACTATCAGCCTCGTTTCGATCGACGCGGTGCAGGAGTTTCGTATTCAAACATCTACCTACGCAGCTGAATTCGGACGCTCGCCGGGGGCGCAGGTTACGATTGCCACGCGCTCCGGCACAAATGATTTTCACGGAACGCTGTTTGAATATTTTCGCAATGACGCGCTCGACGCTAACGATTGGTTCAATAACTCGCTCGGGCTTGCAAAGCCCGCCACCCGGCAGAACAATTTCGGCGGAGTTTTTGGCGGACCCGTGTTGCTGCCGCGCTTCGGCGAGGGCGGGAGCCAGCCCGGATATAACGGACGCGACCGCACATTCTTTTTCGTTTCTTACGAAGCATTACGTTTGCGTCAACCGCAAACGCGGATAACCGATGTTCCCACTCTCAGCTCGCGGCAGAGCGCGGTTCCCCAGGTACAGCCGTTCTTAAATGCATATCCTTTGCCGAATGGTCCGGTTACCAATGCGACTCAGAATTTCGCCCGCTTTGCGGCTTCGTATTCCGATCCCGTGTCCTCGGATGCGACGAGTTTTCGTATAGATCACTACGTGAACAAAAAGCTCAGTCTGAACGGCAGGTACAACTATTCACCGTCGAGCCTGCAAACCCGAGCTATAGACAATACGTCGATAAATACGATCACCATTCAGGGTTTCAAAACTGAGACCGCCACGATTGGTGCGACATGGATCTTCACTCCGCGCATTATCAACGAGCTCAAAACTAACTGGAGCCGCACGCGGGCAAACTGGATCTCGCATCTGGATAACTTTGGCGGCGCGGTTGCGTTGCCGAACTCTGCATTTTTTCCAACAGCGGTTGATCCTGCCGATTCATTGGTGGTCTGGGGAATCGGAGGTACGCAGTCTTCGTTTTATATCGGCAAGAATGTGGATAATCGACAACGGCAGATCAACATCGTTGATTCCGTCGCAATCTCTACAAGTTCGCACCAATTAAAGTTCGGTGTGGATTACCGGCAATTGCACCCCATCCTCGGTATTCGCGGTTATGGTCAGTTCGTCAATTTTAACGGTGCAACCGGCCTCGCCACCGGGCGCACACACGCCACCGCGAACAGCACTCTCGAAACCTGGGCTCCGGCTCCGCTTCAATTCAACAATTTTTCGCTTTACGCACAGGACACCTGGCGCGTAACGCCGCGGCTGACCTTAACCTATGGTTTGCGTTGGGAAGTGAATCCGCCGCCGACACCACGCAATGGCAAGAAGTTATTCACCATTCAAGGCGCTGAAAATCTGGCGACCGCGACCGTCGTGTCCGGCCCGCTATACAAAACGCAATACAATAATTTCGCTCCGCGGTTTGGCGCTGCCTTTGCCCTCTCGCAGCATCCGGGCCGCGAGATGATGCTGCGTGGCGGAGTGGGTATTTTCTACGATCTGGGTAATGGCCCGGCCGGAAATGTTGCCGGGAGCTTTCCTAACAGCGCGCGTACCACGTTTCTGAATCGTCCGTATCCCTTGAGCCCAGCCGATTCAGCACCCCCGATATTAACAGGGAACTTACCCGTAGGTTCGGCGGGATTTCGTGGTTTCGACCCGGAACTGAAACTGCCTCGGGTCTATCAATGGAACGTTGCGTTCGAACAGTCGCTCGGCTCGCAGCAAACTATTTCAGCTTCTTATATCGGTGCGATCGGCCGGAAGCTGCTGCGCGTTGATTTCATTAATCTGACGGCCAATCCAAACATCGCCGCTAATATCAATTTCACCAGAAACACGGCTTCGTCGGAGTATCACGCCCTTCAGATGCAATTCCAGCGCCGGCTGTCGCATGGGCTGCAAGCCCTCGCTTCGTACACTTGGTCGCATTCGATCGATAACGCTTCGTCCGACGCCTCTACTTTCGTACGTGCGGATTTGGTCGACCCGAATATCGACAGGGGCGATTCGGATTTTGATATCCGTCATTCTTTCACTGCAGCTGTCAGTTACAATATTCCCAAGCCGCACCTGGGAAAGATCGGCGAGGCGATCTTCGGCGATTGGGCGATTGACAGCATCTTCGCCGCACGTTCGGCTCCCCCTATAAATGTTTTCACTGGTGTTGCAAATCTATTCAACGTGCAGCCACGGCCGAATCTGATTCAAGGCGTGCCCCTTTATCTGTTTAGTCCGGATTATCCCGGGGGTAAAAGATTCAACCGCGCGGCATTCGCTAATCCAGTTGCAGGACAACAGGGAACTTTGGGACGAAATGCATTGCGCGCCTTTCCCGCATGGCAACTTGATCTGGCCGTCCGCAGGCAATTTAATGTAACGGAACAGGTCAATTTCCAATTCAAGGCGGAAATGTTCAATGTCTTTAATAATCCGAACTTCGGAGACCCGATCAACCGGCTAACCAGCACGTCGTTCGGTTTAGCTGACAGGACGTTGGCACGCACTCTCAGCTCAGGCGGCGGCGCGGGCTTCAACCCGCTCTATCAGATCGGCGGGCCGCGTTCGATGCAGTTGGTTTTCAAGTTTCAGTTCTAGGCGCGGTGCCGCAAGGTAAGTTCTATGAAGGTCCTCGTTGCGGGCGTCGGTCATCCCAATTTGAAGGACCTTTCTTTCGGACAGGTGCTGCTGCCGTATCTGAGGGAGCAGGAATGGTCCAAATCCTGTGATCTTGAGAATCTAAGTTTCGGAGCTATCGCAGTCTTACAATGGTTTCAGGACTATCCGGGAAAATACGAGAGAGTGGTTTTTATCTCCGCAGCCGAGCGCGAGGGACGCGAACCGGGAACGTTGGACGTATATAGATGGGACTTCTCACCCCTTGACGAACAGATCGTCCAGGAATGCGTGGCCGAGTCGGTAACCGGGATCATCAGCCTAAATAATCTAATGATGATCCTCCAGTATTTCCAAGCGTTGCCGCCGGACGTCGTCGTCGTCGAGATCGAGCCGGTAGATTCGACGATCGGCTTCGAATGCAGTCCCGAGATCACGGAGCGTTTCGAAGAGTTCAGCGAAATTGTCAGAGCAAAGGCGACCGCAAGCTTAGAATGAGTGAAACGACAACGGAAGCTGCCGAAGATACCACTGCTTTCGATCAGCTGAATATTCTGCTCGAATCAATCGAACAGCACCCGGACGAGGCGGTTCGCAATCACGTTCGCGCATTGGTCTATACACTGCTCGATCTTCATCATGGAGCGCTCAAACGCATCGTCGAGATAGTCGCAGTGCAGCCAGAAGGCGAAAGAATTTTGGAAGAGTTGAGCGGGGACGAACTCGTGCGAGCGGTGCTGATGGTTCATGACCTGATGGCAAAGCCCATCGAAATTCGGATAGAAAGTGCCCTCGAAACCGCACGCGAACAATTGAAAATTTACGGCGCCGATGTCGAGCTCGTCGAGGTAAAAAACGGAACGGCCCGCCTGAGACTCCTTGGCGGGTCCTCGACGGCAAATGTTTCCACCAGTATTCTCAAAGCCGAGATCGAGCACGCGCTGCACGAACACACGCCGGACCTGCTTGATGTGGAATACGAAGATCTGATAGCGCCTTTGCGTCCCGCAAAACTAGTGCAGATCCTTTCCCGTCAGCCGGTGAACGACATCCAGTCGAACGAATTCTTTATGCCTGTGATCCGCGTCGATCAGGTTCCGGATAATACTTTCAGGGTGATAGCTTTGGGCGAAATAAACCTGCTTTTGTGCAATGTCGCCGGAACAATCTATGCGTTCCAGAATGCGTGTCCGACCGAAGGTTTGTCGCTTGAATACGGTTCATTCAAAGACGGCGTTCTAACTTGCCCGTGTCACGGATATCAGTACGACATTCGAAAAAACGGGCGCTCTGCAGCGGACCCCGAATTGCGACTCGTGTCGCTGCCGATGCGGATACAGAATGAGATTGTAAAGGTGGCACTGCCAAAGGAGGACGGGATAAATGCAACAACCACCAACTGACTTGATCAATACTGATAAGCAGCCATCAATTTTTTGGCAGGACGAGATCCTGCAGGTAATGTACTGGATGCGGGGCGAAGGTTTTGGGGAAAGGATCACCGTTACTCAGCTGAAAAAGTTTCTTGACTCAACCGACGAGATACTGACCGCCAATCTATCTCAACTCGCAAGGAACGGGCTCGTCAACTTTGACCTTTCGGACCTCTACGAGCTGACCGAAGCCGGCGTCAAAGAGGGCGGACGCAGGTTCGCCGACGAATTCGATGGCATGCTAAAACAAGGTCATTACGAGTGCAACGATCCGGACTGCGATTGTAATGACCCCGAAACGAATGGAGAATGTAAGCACCTGTCTCACCACGCGCATTGAACCGACGTACGTTTGATCTTAAATATCCTGTGCCTGCTTTTGTCTCGAAAAAGTTCTTCGCCCGGATGGTCAGTGTCCGCTTCCTACGCCGTCTTGCTCAATCGATAATCCTCATCCTCCTGCTCATTGTCTTTAACTTTTTTCTTATACATGTTGCGCCGGGCGATCCGGTCAATTACCTTGCCGGCCAGAGCGGCGACGAACAATACTTCGCGTTGATACGCGCGAAGTTCGGTCTCGACCAACCGTTCGCGACGCAGCTTTGGGTTTATCTTTCCGGTGTATTGCGCGGCGACCTGGGATATTCGTTAAGTCACCAGCAGAGCGTACTCGGCGTAATCCTTGCTCGTCTCCCGGCAACGCTGATACTTGTCATACCGGCGATCGTGATCGCGGCTATTTCGGGTACCGTTCTGGGCGTCGAATCCGCACGTCGGCCTGATTCCGCCTTCGACCGCGTTATAAACACTATCGCCCTGCTCGGACACTCCCTGCCTTCCTTTTCGATCGGGATGCTTTTGCTGCTTTTGTTCTCGCTTCAACTGGGCCTTTTTCCGGCACAGGGAGCCACATCAGCGAATCGGGACTTAACCGGTTTCCCTTACGCGGTCGATTTCATTTCCCACTTGGCCTTGCCGTGCCTGACTCTGGTGATCGTGCAATTGGCTCAGATCCTCAGGCTGACCCGCGCCGCGATGACGAGCGTGCTTCGGGAAAATTACATCACCGCGGCCCGGGCAAAAGGCATCGGTGAAACGCGATTGTTGTACGTGCATGCGCTGCGAAACGCTCTCATTCCGGTTGTAACTGTCATCGGCAGTGATCTGGGAATGCTGCTTGGCGGGGCCGTGTTGGTCGAGACCGTGTTTGCGTATCCCGGCCTCGGGCGGCTTATGCTCGAAGCGATCGCTGCTCGGGATTATCCGGTCTTATTAGGCCTTTTGATCACGACGTCAACCGGTGTAGCAATCGCAAATTTCGTTACCGATTCGGTTTACCCGGTGCTGGATCCGCGTATCACGTAACTTATGGTGACGAGCGAAATATTTACGAATCGAAAACCGCTTTGGATGTCGAATCTTTGGAGCGTGCTGATACGTGACCGCGTGGCTGCCGTCGCGCTGATCGTCCTCGGAGCATTTCTATTAGTCGCTGTTTTCGCGGACCTTATTGCGCCGCATGACGCGACGAAAACTTCGAACGACACGTTTCAGTCGCCATCGAGC